>CAMFIY010000054.1 GCA_945952575.1 uncultured Leucobacter sp. | reverse complement strand
TACACGCGTAAGATCGTCGGCAGCGTCAGATGTGTATAAGAGACAGGGACTAGGCCGCGTGTGAAGGTGGAGTCCGTTCCGCTAGGGCGATTGCCTCGGGACGGGTCCGCCTTCACGGGATCCTGGTATGCTTGAAGCGTCTCAGAAGATTCGGCCCGCGGCCATCCTCTCGAGACACGGAGCCCCAGCGGGGCACACCGGAACGGCCAGGAGCCACCGGCGTAACACACTCACTGTTACTGCTTGGTGGCTCTTCTCATGCCACCGGAAAGGCCCGCATCATGGCCATCACCACTCTCGATGTTTCGACCGCCTGGGCTCCCGACCTCAATACGTTCAACCCCGAAGAGGTCGTGCCCGAGGCGCTCATCCTGCAGCACTCCACCGTCGCCGGCGTCATCGAAGGCGATCGTCCCTCGCTCAACGTCGCGTTCATCGACGACGACGACGCCCAGTTCACCGCGGAGAACGAGCCCATCCCCGAAGCAACGCCCGATCTCGACGAGGTCGTTGTGCACACAGCGAAGATCACGCAGCTCATCCGCCTGACGAACGAGCAGCAGCGCCAGGGCGGCACTGAACAGCGACTCGCTACCAGCGCCAACCGCGCCGTCGTGAAGAAGGCCAACGAGGCGTTCCTCACCCAAGCCGCACCGACATCGCCCGCAGTGGCACCCCCGGCCGGCCTCATCAACATCACCGACATCGTGGAGGGCGACGAGATCACGACGAACCTCGACCCGCTCGTCGATCTCGTCGCGCAGCTCGAGGCGAACAAGGGTACGCCGTCCGGGATGATCGTCGGCCCCCACGTCTGGGCCGCGCTCCGCAAGCTCAAGACTGCCACCGGCCACCAGACCACCCTCCTCGGAGCCGGCACGCACGACGCACAGAAGATGCTCCTCGACCTGCCCGTAACCGTCTCCAACGCGCTCGCCGCAAACACCGGGATCATCCTCGACAAGACCGCGATCGCCTCCGCGGTCGGCCCCGTCCGCGTCGACAGCAGCGAGCACGCCTACTTCAACAGCGACGGCTACGGCATCCGCGTCACCTGGCGCATCGGCTGGAACCTGGTCCACCCCGACCGCATCGGCACCTTCACGATCGCCGCCGCGGCCGAGGAAGAGCCCACCCCGTAGCGATGGCAAACCCACTCGCGAAGGAGCAGGACGTCGAGACGTCGCTGCTCCGCTCGCTCACCACGATCGAGGGCACTCACGTGTCCGATCTCATTGAGCGGGCGGAGCAGCTCCTCCTCGGCTACGTGCCGGATCTCCTCGAGAAGGCGCTACCGGACACCTGGCTCTTCGGCCAGGTGGTGCGTATCGAGGCTGAGATGGTCGCCCGGGTGCTTCGCAACCCAGATGGGAAGCGGCAGGAGTCGGATGGCACCTACAGCTTCTCGGTCGACTGGGCGGTGTCGTCGGGCCGGCTGAAGCCACTCGACGACGAACTCGGGGTCCTCGGCATCCGCACCGGCCTTTCGTCTTCCGCAGGCGAGATGGACGGCTACGCCCGACAGAGGTACAGCAGCATCCACCCCACACAGAACGAAGAGCTTTGGCACCCCATCGGGTACTGAGCCACAACAGACCGGCGTCAACAGCGTGTATTGCCGCTGAAGGTAGCGAGAGGGTTCATGAGGGTACTTTCGGCCTCGAAGACCTACCTGCGCCACCCCGAGAGCCCGCCACCCAGGCGCTGGCGGGCTCTCAACCCCCTCCCCACCCCCTCGGACACTCCTAGCGGTTTACCGTCTGACAAACCGCCCGAGTTTCAAAGTCGATTTGAGGGGCAGCGGGAGCAGAAGATGAGGCAGCAAATGAGACAGTGCAAGGGATGCGAGCGACTGTTCGCGGTGTCCGAGAACGAACGAAACCCGCGCCGATGGTGCTCCGAAGCATGTCGCAACCGCGCCGGCCGGCGCACGGGAACGAAGCGCGCACCGGCCTACTTCAAGCGGTGCGCGATCTGGCCGAAGACCTGCCCGCGCTGCGACGGCCGCTACATCGCCCGCAGCTCGAGATCGATAGCCTGCGCCGCAGAAGAGTGCCGCCGAGGCTAGAGCGCCCGCCTAGCGCGGGTTCAAGAAATGTTCGATGGACGACTTCGACCAAGCGGAGCTACGTGCGCTGCGCGCGTTGCGTGCAGACCTTGCCGACCTTGCTGGTCGGGCAGCCCTCGCCGGGCGAGCCGGAGTAGCTGATCGAGTAGGCTTCACCGGACCGCCAGACGCACCGTTCATCCATGCGACGACGTACCCGAAGTTGTCCCAGAACTGCCCGTTCACAAAGTAGCCAGCATGGTTGCCCCGAAGCCCGTATACCGCGTCTTCGTACAACCAGCCGATAACAGATCCTCGAAGATCTCGGATGCAATCGTCATCGCACCATGCGGTTACTGTGCCAGAAGGTCCGTAGATAGGTTCCATGGGGAGACACTACATCGCACCTGGTGCGCCATACCCCGGATTCCCGTAGCGGTGTGAGTCGGTGTTGGTTATCCTCGCAGATGAAGGCGGTGCCTGCCCCACCGTTCGCGGTTTATCCGCAGGGGGAGGTTGCCGCCTTCGTCTTGCGCCGGGAGTTCTGCACGTCGAGGATCACCGCTGTGCGTCTCGGAGTTCGACAAGCTCCTGCAGTGTTCGCGAGAGAGCGACCTTTGCCTCGATGCTCCACCGAACCCATTCGGGAGTATCATCCGCGGCGGCAAATTTCATCATCTCTTCATCGCCCATCTCTACACGTTCGGCCCAGTACAGAGGAAGCTTTTCAGGTCCGATCATGCCGACAATTGCCAAAGCTTCCGCACCCATTTGAGCAGTCTCGAGTGGGTCAGTCGAGCCACCTCGAGCCAGATTCTCGGCTAGCCGCAGTAGAGCGTCGCGCTCGGCCGAGAGCCTGTCGTGTTCCACCCGGAAGGCTCGCTCGGAACTCGCCAAACGGAACTGCAGGTCTGCCGATTCCTTGGCCAGTCTCGCCGCCTCTGCGCGATCTTTGCTCGCAATCACGAGCGCGATGATCGCAGAAGCCACTGCGCCGAGCCCAGCCACGCCCTGAGCGATAGTCGACCACATCATGAGCACTTCATTTGCATCCATGCCCAGAATGTAACAGCGAAGAGGCTTCGACCAAGCCAACCAGCTCGCTCTTGGCTAGTGTGGTCATGAGCGAGGACGCTCAGAGATCGGAGGCCCAACATGGCGAACGTGTTCGACGAGTACCAGGTGATCTATCTCCCCGCCAACGCGCCAGGCGATTGGGACAATGCCCCGGTCATTGAGAACGCAATGCATCCCCCTCGTATCGGCGAGGGCGTGGTTCTCTCTGTTGACGGCGCTGCGCACGCCTACCGCATCGTCGACGTGTGGACCGTCTACCCGAAGCACGGTGGCGTCGAGTATGGCGTCTATGCGGTTATCGAGGAAGTCGAGTTCAACGAGACGCCGTTGGTCGGATGGGATAGCAGCTACTACAGCGGCTAGCAGCGTCGGCCGCGGCAACGTGGTGGCAACAATTCTCTAGAGCGAGCAGGGTTGCATATGTCCAAGGTGACCGATAATCCGCGAGATGATGCGGATTCCTGAGGAGGATGCTCGGCCCCTTTAGTCCGAGGGGAGTTCAAATCCCACCGTCACCGCCACCGAAACCCCCGCTTGATCCCTTGCAAACACTGGGATCGCGGGGGTTTCCTCGTTCGGAAGGCGGGGTCTCGCCCACGTTGTCCGCACCTTGCCCGTCGCCTCCTGACGCAGGGAGTCAGACCTGGAGGGTGACCGGTGATCGCCCCCTCCCGCGCTACCGGCCCCGTGCGCGGAGGCGCGAAGCCGAGGAGCGCCACTGTGCTTCTGCGCGCCGACCCCACACGGTCGCGGCGAACAGCAGTGCGGCGCCCAGGATGCCGCTCGGCCCCAGCGTCTCTCCGGCGAGCACGATCCCGATGAGGAGCGCCCAGATCGGCTCCGTGCCGAGGAGCAGGCCCGCGCGCGACGCCGAGGTGTGCTTCGTGGCCCACAGCTGACCGAGGAAGGCGACGATCGTGCATCCGAGGCTGAGATAGACGATGCCGATCCATTGGGCGCCGCCGAACCCGCCGATGTGCGCCCAGAGCGACGCCCCGCCCCAGATCGTGAAGACCGTCGCGCCGAAGCAGATCTCCACCGTCGTCAGCGCGAACACGTCCGAATCGGTCCGAACGGTGAAGCGCGCTTCGGCGACGCCGAGAAGCGCGCGGGTCACTGCGGCGCAGAGGACGAGCAGATCGCCGGTGTTGGGCGCGGCGAACCCTCGACCGCCCACCAGCAGTCCGATGCCGATGAGTGCGAGCAGCACGCTGCCGGCGAAGGATGCGGAGATCCTGCGCCGCAGTCGAAGCGATTCCAGCAACGGCGTCAGCAGGATGGAAAGGGCGATGATCAGACCGGCGTTCGTGGCCGTGGTCAGCGTCACCCCGATGGTCTCCAACGCGATGGTCCCCGCCCGCAGGACGCCGAGAGCGATCCCGGGCAGCATCGCTCGGCGGATGCCCGGCATCCCCCGTGCGCCGCTCGCCGCGAGCAGGATGACGGCCGAAGGCAGGAAGCGTGCGCACATCACGGCCGCCGCGCTCGACGCGCTCGCAAGATCCTTGGCGGCGAGGTAGCTCCCGCCCCAGACCATCGCGACGAGGAGGAGGACCGCGTCGGGCGCGAGTCGTCGCGCGGCGCCGGGAGAGAACGTCATGCGACTACCGTGCAACTCACCAATACTGAAGAGCAATGGCCAGTCTCTTGATCTATCTGTAAGATCTGCTTCATGGATGCCGTGCACCTCCGAACACTCAGGGAACTGCGCGATCGCGGTTCCGTGACGGCGGTCGCCCAGGCGTTGCACATCTCCGCGTCAGCGGTGTCGCAGCAGCTCGCGGCGCTGCAGCGGACGGTCGACGCCCCGCTCACCCAGCAGCGCGGGCGGGTCCTGGTGCTCACACCCGCCGGCGAGCGCCTGGCGGATTCCGCGAGCGAGGTCTTGGAAGCGCTGGCGCGTGCGCGTGAATCGGTGTCGGAGTTCATGCGATCCACCGCTGAGCCGGTGACGGTCACCGCATTCCACAGCGCCGGTCTGGCCTGGTTCCCCTCGCTCATCCGCCGATCGCTCGCATCGCCGGACGGGCCGAGGATCATATGCCGGGATGAGGATGTGTCGATCGACGAGTTCGCCGGCCTCGCCGCCGACAACGACATGGTGATCGCGCACCGCCCCTTCGCCTCGGCTCCGTGGCCGGAGAGGCGAGTGCGCGTCACCCCGATACTGGACGAGCCGATCGATCTCGCCCTCCCCAAGGCTCATCCGCTCGCACGTCGCCCCCGCGTGCGGCTCGAGGACCTCGTCGGCGAGACCTGGTTGGCGGCGCATGAGGGATTCGCCCTCGAGCCGCTGCTCGTGCAGGCCCACGCGTCGACGACCGGCCAGGCCATCAACATCGGGCACCGGGTCAACGAGTTCAACGTGGCCGCGGCGATCATCGCCGAGACGCCCGTGGTCGGGCTGCTCCCGCGCTTCACCGGTCTGCCCGACGCCTATCGGGACAGGATCGCCCTGCGGCCGATCGAGGGGCTGACCCTGGGTCGGCACATCGATGTCCTCACCCGCCCGGAGACGCTCTCGCGAACCAGCATTCAGATCGCCATCGGCTGGCTGAAGAGCATCGCGGAGGCCACTTCCTGAGGTCGGGTTCCCAGGATTCCTCCCGACCGAGCCATCACCTGCGGGAGGGGCCGGCGCCGAGCATGCGGCCGAAGAGCCGCTCGACCGGGCCCGTCAGCAGCATGAGGAAGAGCGGGTAGTAGGAGAGCGCCGGGATCGCCGCGGCCAGCACGAGCGAGAGGCTGAAGAGGGCGATCATCGAGATATCCATGGCGAGGCCGCGGCGGAGCCCGTCGGCATCGAGCGAGTGCATGCGCGGGTGCCCCCGCATGTACAGGCGACTGCAGAGGCTCAGCACCGACGTGAGCAGCATGCTGCCGATGTAGATGGTGCGCACGAGAAGGTCATCTGACGACATCGCGCCCGACATCGCCGTGGCCACCGGCAGCCAGACGATCGACAGGACCCACGCCATCGTGATCCACAGGAACGCGGGCGTCAGCTTCTCGATCTTCGTGAAGAGCCGGTGGTGCCCCATCCAGAACATGGCGATGATGACGAAGCTCAGCACGAACGCGACGAGCTGGTCGGAATGCTCCGCCACCCAGCTCGTGGCGCCGTCGCCCCGGTTCGCTGACTCCGAGACGCTCTCCATCAGGGGCAGGATCAGCAGTGTCATCGCGATGGCGACCACGGCGTCGATGAACGCCTTCGCGCGCTCCGCGCCGTAGAGCGTCTCGGTGGAGTCCGGCTCACGATCAGTCATGAGTCAGATGCTAGCGAAGCGGTCGGCGGCCCGACCAGCGCCTCCTAGCGCCGACGCATACGCGCGAGCAGTCCCGCTGCCGCCACGAGCACCGCGCCCCAGACGAGTCCGCCGACGGCCGAGAGCAGGCTCTCGATCAGCCAGGTGACGATCGCGGGCCCGGGCACCGCATGCTCGACCGCGTGCACCAGATCCAGCGGGCCGTGCACGCCGACCTCGGCCAGGTTCGCGAGGAGGATGTGCCCGCCCACCCAGAGCATGGCGACGACGCCGATCACGCTCAGCGCGCGGAAGACCCACGGCATCGCCCGCACGAAGCCGTGGCCGAGCCCTTGGGCGAGCCGGGATCCTCGGCCCATCAGCCACAGCCCGGCGTCGTCCATCTTCACCAGCAGCGCCACCGCTCCGTAGACGAACACGGTCATCATGATCGCGACCAGGATCAGGATCGCCAGCCGGAGCACCCAGGAGCCCGCGTCCACGTTCGCCAGGGAGATCAACATGATCTCGGTCGAGAGCACGAGGTCGGTGCGCACCGCGCTCCCGACGATCTGCTTCTCATCGACCTCGCTGCGCTCGACGACCTCCTCGACGGTGGCCTCGTGCTCGGCGCCGCGCGCGGCCTGGATCCAGTGCCAGACCTTCTCGGTGCCCTCGTATGCGAGGTAGCTGCCGCCGATGAGGAGCAGCCAGGGGAAGACCCACGGCGCCCAGATGCTCAGCGGCATGATCGCCGCGACGATCAGGGCCTTGTTGATGAGGGATCCCCGGGTGATCCGCCAGATGATCGGCAGCTCGCGCTTCGGGCTGATCCCCTGCACGTACTGCGGCGTGACCGCCGCGTCGTCGATGACCACGCCGGTCGCCTTCGCGGATGCCTTGGCCGCGCCGGCGACGACATCGTCGATCGAGGCCGCAGCGGCCTTCGCGAGCACAGCGATGTCGTCGAGCAGGGCGAAGAAGCTGGAGGCCATGGATCCACTTTACCGACGCGCCCGCGGTGCGCAGGCGGAGATCCGCGACGCGATGCGGGGTGCGCGGCCCGGATGTCGGCGGCTCCGGATAGGGTCGCAGCATGGCGAAGAAGAGCACCTCCTACTCGTGTACCGAGTGCGGATGGCAGACCGTGAAATGGGTCGGCCGATGCGGCGAGTGCCAGCAGTGGGGCACCGTGGTCGAGCGCGGCGCGACGGGCGCCACCCTCGGTCGCACGGTGCATGCGACCGCCCCGGCCGCGGGCCGGGAGGCGCGACCCATCACCGAACTGAGCGGCCATGCCGTGGCGCACCGCCCGACGGGCATCGGGGAGCTCGACCGCGTGCTGGGCGGGGGGATCGTGCCGGGTGCCGCGATCCTGTTCTCCGGTGAGCCGGGTGTGGGCAAATCGACGCTGCTGCTCGACGTTGCCGCGCGGATCGCCTCGATCGGCGGGCGCGTCCTCTACGCCAGCGGGGAGGAATCGACCGGGCAGATCCGCATGCGCGCCGAGCGCACCGGAGCGCTGCACGACACGCTCTACCTCGCGAGTGAGAACGATCTCGGCACGGTGCTCGGGCACATCGACGCGGTCGCACCGGATCTGCTGATCGTGGACTCGGTGCAGACCCTGGTCAGCGACCAGGTCGAGGGCGGCGCGGGCGGCCCGGCGCAGGTGCGCGAGGTGGCGAGCGCGCTGATCCGCATCGCGAAGGATCGCGGCGTGCCCGTGGTGCTGGTCGGGCACGTCACGAAGGACGGCAGTGTGGCCGGCCCGCGCCTGCTCGAGCACCTGGTCGACGTCGTCTGCCATTTCGAGGGGGATCGGCAGACCGCGCTGCGGTTCCTGCGCTCGCTGAAGAACCGCTTCGGGCCGACCGATGAGATCGGCTGCTTCGAGATGACCGGGGCCGGGATCTCGGAGGTGCCGGATCCGTCGGGATTGTTCCTCAGCCGCAGTGCCGAGCCGGTGAGCGGAACCTGCACGACGGTGGCGATGGAGGGGCGCCGCGCGCTGCCGGTCGAAGTGCAGGCGCTGGTCGCCTCGAGTGCGACGCCGAACCCGCGGAGGGTGACCAGCGGGGTCGACTCCGCGCGGGTGGCGATGATCCTCGCCGTGCTCGAGCGGCGCGCGGGGGCGCGACTGCACGACAAAGACGTCTACGTGTCGACCGTCGGTGGCGTGCGGCTCATCGAACCGGCGGCGGATCTCGCGATCGCGCTCGCCGTGCTCTCCGCGGTCGCGGATCGGCCGCTGCCGCACGACCTCGCCGCGGTGGGCGAGCTGAGTCTGGCGGGGGAGATCCGCCCGGTGGCCGGCGGCGCGCAGCGGGCGAGCGAGGCGAGGCGGCTCGGATATCGCGCGCTGATCGACGCAGAAGCGGGCAGCCTGCGCCGTGCGAAGGAGCTCGCACTGGGCGGTGGCGTCGACGGCCGGAGCAGCGCGCGGACCGCGGAGACGGGCGGCGGTGACTGACGCTCCACCGCGACCGGTAGAATCTAGGCGTGAGTAAGAACACAGTAGACGTCGTGCTCATCGGCGGCGGCATCATGAGCGCAACACTCGGAACCCTCATCAAGCAGGTTCAGCCCGATTGGTCGATCGAGATCATCGAGGCGCGCGACCAGGTGGCGACCGAGTCGAGCAATGCCTGGAACAACGCGGGCACCGGCCACGCCGCACTGTGCGAGCTCAACTACATGCCCGAGGGAGCCGACGGCAGCATCAGCGCCGACAAGGCCATCGACATCAATGAGCAGTTCCAGCTCTCCCGCCAGTGGTGGTCGTCGCTGGTTCGCGACGGAGCGCTCGAGGATCCCTCGAGCTTCATCAACCCGACCCCGCACATGACCTTCGTCCGAGGCCAGGAGAACGTCGACTACCTGCGCCGGCGGCACGCGCTGCTCGCGGAGCAGCCGCTCTTCTCCGACATGGAGTTCAGCGAGGACCCCGAGAAGATCGCGGAGTGGGCGCCGCTGCTCATCGAGCGTCGATCCAGGAGCGAGGTCTTCGCGGCCACCCGCTCCGAAAGCGGTACCGACGTCGATTTCGGTGCCGTCACCCGCCAGCTCGTCGCCTACCTCATCTCGGCGGGTGCGAATCTCCGCCTCAACCAGGAGGTCACGAAGCTGGTTCGCCAGAAGAGCGGCGACTGGGAGATCGTGATGCGCAACCGCGTGGGTTTCGGTGAGGATCGCATCAGCGCGCGCTTCGTGTTCGTCGGCGCCGGCGGCGGAGCGCTCAGCCTGCTGCAGTCCTCCGGCATCCCCGAGATCCGCGGCTTCGGCGGCTTCCCCATCAGCGGCAAGTTCCTGCGCTGCGACAACCCCGAGGTCGTGCAGCAGCACCGGGCCAAGGTCTACGGCAAGGCCGCGGTGGGGGCGCCCCCCATGTCGGTGCCGCACCTCGACACCCGCATCGTCGACGGCAAGGCGAGCCTGCTCTTCGGCCCCTACGCCGGCTTCACCCCGAACTTCCTGAAGAAGGGCTCGTGGTGGGATCTGCCCGGCTCGATCCGGGCGCACAACCTCGGGCCGATGGTCCAGGTCGGGCTCAAGGAGTTCTCGCTCGAGAAGTATCTGCTCACCGAACTCATGGCCAGCCGTGAGAAGCAGCTCTCGGCCTTGCGCGAGTACATGCCGTCGGCGAAGGCCTCGGACTGGCGGATGATCACCGCCGGTCAGCGCGTCCAGGTGATGAAGAAGGATCCGAACAAGGGCGGCGTCCTGCAGTTCGGCACCGAGGTCATCACGAGCGCGGACGGCTCGATCTCGGGCCTGCTCGGCGCTTCGCCCGGTGCCTCGACCGCGGTGCACGCGATGGTCGACGTGATGAGCCGCTGCTTCCCCGACGAGTTCGAGGCCCGCTGGAAGGACGAGCTGGTGAAGCGGATCCCCGCCTACGGCGTCGGTCTCAACGGCAACGCGAAGGCGGCTGCGGCCTCACTCGCCGAGACCGCCGAGGTGCTGCAGCTCGGCAGCCCCGTCGTCGCCTGAGTCGAGCCGACGGACGCGCCGCCCCTTGTCGGGCGGCGTTTCCGTTCTGCCGCCGCTACACCCGAAGCGCTGAGATCAGTCGGCGAGCAGTCGCTCCAGGAAGCCCGCAGTGTCCTCCCAGCCCTCGACGGCCTGGCAGCGAACGCCCATGGCCTTGACCGGGTAGTCGTTGCCGTCGGGATCGAGCCGATCGCCCACGAAGAGCATGTCTTCGAGCGGGATCCCCGTCTGCTCGGCCAGCTTGCGCATCCCGTAGGCCTTGTCGATGCCGGCGCGCGTGATGTCCACCGAGGTGGATCCGCCGCTGCGCACCTCCAGCTCGGGCAGTCGCGCCGCGACCGCCGCTCGCAGCGCGTTCTTCTTCGCCCCGTCGGGATCCCAGGCCTGCTTCGCCGCGACGGGCGCACGCTGTCCGAGCGCTGAGAAGGTGACCTGCGAGCCGCGATCCTCGAGGATCTCGCCCCACGTCTGCGCTCCCGGATTCGACGGTTCCCAGAGGCCGAGACGATCGGCTTCCTCGCGCAGAGCCGACAGGGCGGCGTCGCGCTCCGCGGGGGCGAGGTTCTCGCGGTAGACGGTGCGCCAGGCGCCGGTCTCGCGGCGCTCATAGCGGGTGCCGCAGGTGGGCAGCAGGTGAAGTCGCTCGAGCGCGGCCTCCTCGAGCCCGGCGTCCTCGAGGCGTGAGACCAGCTGCGCCTCGAACTGCTCGAAGTTGCCGCCGGAGATCACCGCGACGGTGGTGCGCCCGAGCAGGCGTGAGAAGACATTGAGCATCCGCCGCTCGACGGGGGATTTGGAGGGTGCGAGGGTGTCGTCGAGATCGAAGGCGACGAGCGCGGGCAGCTGAGGCATCCCACAAGTCTTCCACATCGATTCGTGGCGAGCGCTGCGTCTGGTTCTCGCGATACGCCGGTGTTCCGATGCTTCTGTCGTCACTCGGCGGCGCTGTGCCCGCCCGTACCGTCGAGAACTGACGACCGAACGGCAGGCTGCGCCATCGCCCGTTTTCATGATCCGGCGCAAACCCGCTAGACTGCTCGTTGTGCTTCGGCACGATCGGGATGTGGCGCAGCTTGGTAGCGCACGTCGTTCGGGACGACGGGGTCGCAGGTTCAAATCCTGTCATCCCGACCAAAAAATCGCGGAAACTCA
>CAMFIY010000053.1 GCA_945952575.1 uncultured Leucobacter sp. | reverse complement strand
AAGAGACAGGTCCGATGCTGCTCCCCGTCGTACTCGATGATCAGCTTCCGCACCGGATCCACCATGTCGAAGCGACCGATCCACACCCCATCTGCGTCGTGGAGATCGATCTGCAGATCCAGCACGTCGAGCCCGTGCTGGGCCATGAGCAGCCTGAGGAGCGTCTCCATGCGTGATTCGCTGCCGCTCCGTGCGAAACTCAGGGCGGCTCGGGCGCGACGGACGCCTCTCGCCGAAGACCGAGCGACGCAGGTGCTCAGCTCGACGGAGTCGGTGAGCGGCGAGCCGTCGGAGAAGCGGTGGCGCGGGAGCAGCAGGTGATCCGCGGCGACGACGAGTTCTGCGAATGGCAGCATGCCGGCGGATTGCACGAATGCGAGCGGAGCCGGCACGAGCGGGAGTTCATCGACGCCCGCTCCCGGTAGGAACGGCTGTGAACTGTGACCTCGCATGTTCGTGCGCCGGTGCGGCGTCGCCGGCAGAGGCGTGCTGACGTGCAGGCTCGGCGAGCAGTGGATCGGGCAGCCCAGGATCAGGAGCGCGGTCGTGTGGCTGAAGGCTTCTCCCGGCCGGAGCAACGGGAGGAAATCCTGCGCTGCTCGATGCGCGCGATCGCGTCGCGTGGCCTTCGCGTCGAGCGGTGCGCGAGTGGATCTGGAACCAGAGTAGGGGGCGGCGTGTCTCGCGTGTCGCAGCACGCCTCGGGTCGCGCCTGCGCGCAGCGCCTCGGACACGGTGAAGGAGCGGTGCGCGAGAGAGGGAGGCAGGTCGGTGCGGGAAGGAGTCATCCGTTCATGTTCGTGCCTGGGAGGGGCGAGCTGAGACCTCCGTCCGAGATCTGTGGATGGATTCCCGAATCCGCGGAATCGGCCGCGCTGTGAGCGAGGAATCCGAGAGTGCGCCTCTGCGCGCGACCGCCCGGCATCGAGAAGTGCCTGATGGTGCTCCAGAAGCGCTCGCAACGACGAACATCGGCTTCTCGATCGACCCGGTCACGTAAGGGCATCTCGACTCGGTGCGCCGCGCGATCGGGGCGGGTCTCAGTCGAGGTCGCTGAGCACGCCGAGCGGGATCGGCTGAGCCAGCGGACGCTTCGCCGACTGGGCCAGTGAGTCGGCCGCCGGGGAGGACCCGCCCGCGAGGCACGAGACCGCGAACCCGCAGACGCGTCCCTGGCACCAGCCCATGCCGGCGCGCGTCATGCCCTTCTCCGTGCGCAGATCCTCGGCGGCCAGGGCCTCGCGCGCGACGAGGATGTCGTCGGCGCGCACCTCTTCGCATCGGCACACGATCGTGTCGGCGCGGAGTCGCTCCTGCCAGCCCGCCGGCACCGGATGCGCCCGGTGCATCGCATTCGCGAAGGCGCGCTGCCGAGCGACCGAGCGTCGCTCGGCGGGCGTCGCGGCGGCGGTGCGGCCTGCAACCTCCGCGCCGGCCGCACGACCGGCGATCCGTCCCTCGAGCACGGCGAGCGCGGCGCCGCCGACGCCGGTGAGCTCGCCCGCGAGGAAGAGCCCGGGGAGGGCCCGCTGAGCGTCATCGACCACGCAGACGAGGGACCCGTCGACGTCCTGCCTGGTCGGCGCGCCGAGCTGCACGGGCAGTTCGAGCTGCGGCGTGAAGCCCCAGCCGAGTCCGACGGCGTCGACGCCGTCGATCGTGCGCTCGCTGCCGGGCACCGTACTGCCGTCACGGTGCACGCGGACGGTGCGCACGGCCTCGACCCTGCGGTCGCCGAGGATCTCGGCGACCACCGTGCGCGTGCGGTAGGGAATGCGGTGCTTGAGGAACGCTCCCACGTAGCCGACCCCCTCGAGCGCCTTGCTCGGGACGCCCGCGGCGCGATGCGCCCGCGGGATCCAGCCGCTCAGATCCGCCGATTCGCAGACCGCGGCGACCGTGCCGCCCGATTGCACGATGTTCTGCGCGACCGGCAGGAGGAACGGCCCGGTGCCGGCGATGACGAAGCGCCGCCCGGGCAGCATCCCGTTCTGCTTGACGAAGGCCTGGACGCCTCCGGCCGCCATCACGCCGGGCAGTTGCCAGCCGGGCACGGGCAGCTGACGGTCGTACCCCCCGGCCGCGATCACGAGCTTGGCCGCACGGACGGTCGGAGTGTCGGATGATCCGCCGCCGTGGGCGGGCGCCAGGCGCAGCGTGAAGGAGTGTCCGTCGGCTCGGCCCGGGGAGACCATCCACACGCTCGTCGCCGGCAGATAGCGGATCGCACCGGAGTCGACCCCCGCGTCGAACGCCCGCCGCAGCTCGAGGTACTCGCCCCAGCCGTGATGGAGGGATCCGTCGTCGGCGATGCCCGCGGCTTCGCTGCGATGGCGCCAGAACTGGCCTCCGGGCTGTTCGGCTGCGTCGATGACGACGACGCGCGCGGTCTCTGCGGCCGCTGCGGCCGCAGCGGCGAGACCGGCCGGTCCGGCGCCCACGACGGCGACATCGAAGGCCGGGGCCGCGCCCGTCTCCCGCGTGGCGCTCACCGGGCCTCTCCCTCGTGCTCGGCAGCGGCGTGCTCCGCATCGGGGTCTCCGGCGGAGACCGCGGGCCGGATCCGCATCCCCTCCGTCAACGGAGTCATGCACGCCCGCGGACCGGCCTCCGCGTCGATCTCGACGAGACAGTCGAAGCAGACGCCGATCCCGCAGAAGAGCCCGCGGGACTCGCCGGAGCGGGTGCTGCGCCATGCCGTGCGTCCGTTCGCGACGAGTGCCGCCGCGACGCTCGCCCCGGGTGCGGCCTCGATCGGCTCTCCGTCGAACGTCGCCTGCACGCAGTCGGGTCCGGTGCTCCGGGGGACGGTCATGCGGCGGCCTCCTGTTCGGGGTGTTCCCGGGTGTCCGGGCGAGCGTGCGTCGTCTCGTCGAATCGCTCCGGCCGGAACGGGTGGAGCGGCAGATCGGGATCCTCGCCCGCGAGGGCCTGCGCCAGCAGCTTGCCCGTGCCGGCGCCGAGGCCGATACCGGCTCCCTCGTGGCCGGCGGCGTGCCAGAGCCCGGGCGCGCGCGGATCCGGGCCGATCACGGGGAGATGGTCGGGGCAGAACGGGCGGAAGCCGTGATAGTGCCGGAGCATCCGGGTGCGCTCGAGGAAGGGGAACAGTTCGATCGCGTTGCGCGCCATCGTGCGCAGGGCGTCGGTGCTCACGGTCCGGTCGAAGCCGACGCGCTCGCGACTCGAGCCGATCAGGATGGTACCGCCCGGCGTGCCCTCGACGACCGGGGATGCCTGCAGACCTGCGTCGCCGCTGCCGACGTTGTCGACGTACTCCGCGGCGTAGACCTTGTGGCGGACCAGGGGCGGCAGAGGCTCCGTGACCATGACGAAGCCGCGGCGGGGGAGCACCGGCAGGTCGACGCCGGCCAGCTCGCCGATGCGACCCGCCCAGGGCCCGGTCGCATTCACGACGTTCGCGGCGTGGAAGTCGCCCTTCGGCGTGCGGACCCCGACGACGGCGTCGCCGTCTCCCGCCGCACCGCCCCTGATCAGCGCGGTCACCGGTGCCCGGGTTACGAGGCGCGCGCCCTGCTCTCGGGCGAGGCGCAGGAGGTGCCCGGCGGCGAGGATCGGCTGCACCTGGCTGTCCTCGGGATAGAACGCGGCGCCGAGGGCCCGATCGGTGACGTGCGGCTCCAGCTTGCGCAGCTCGCCCTCGTCGAGGCGGTGCGATTCGATGCCGTACTCCCGCTGCGACGCGGAGAAGCGATCGAGCGAGGCCAGGCTCGACTCCCGGGAGGCGACGATGATCCCGCCCTTTCGCTCGAACTCCCAGAGATGGCCGAACTCGGCGAGCTCGCCCTGCCAGAGTTCGAGCGAATAGCGGGTCAGTTCGAGCTCCGGCCCGAGCTCCTTGTCGCTGACGAGGACGTTGCCTTCGCAGTGCGATGTCGTGCCGCTGGCGGGCAGATCCTTCTCGACGACGGTGACGCCGAGGCCCGCGCGTGCGGCGTAGTAGGCGGTGGCGCTGCCGATGATGCCGGCGCCGATGATCAGGACGTCGCTATTGCGATTCATTCACCCTCGTCTGCGGACTCTTCGTCTCCGGTCGCCCAGAGCTTTCGTGCGTGCTGGATGTGCTGGCGGAGCACGCGCTCGGCGCCGTCGCCGTCGCCGGTGCGGAGCAGGCGGATCAGCTCGTGGTGCTCGCGTGCCGAGTGGGCGAGGCGCCCCTGCCGGGCGAGCATGCCGATGCCGTATAGCCGAGTGCGCATGCGCAGCGAGGTCGCGAGATCCACCAGCTGGGGGTTCTGCGTGAAGGTCAGGATCCGGGCGTGCAGCTCGCGGTCGTCGCGGAGGTACTCGCCGAGATCCTCGCGCTCCGCGGCGCGCAGGCAGGCGTCGGCGAGGCGCTCGAGATCCTCGTATTCCTCATCCGGAATGTTTCCGGCGACGATCCGCATCGCCGGGGGTTCGATGAGGATCCGGATCTGAGCGAGGTCGTCGAGATCCTTGTCGCTCATCGTGGTGATGCGGAAACCCTTGTTCTTCACGGTCTCGACGAGACCCTCACGGGCGAGATCCATCATCGCCTCGCGCACGGGCGTCGCCGAGACGCCGAGCGCCTGCCCGAGCGAGGGGGCCGAGACGAGCGTCCCCTCGGTCAGCTCGCCAGTGATGATCGCCGTGCGCAGCTGCTCGAGCACGGTCTCGCGCAGATTGAGCGGCCGCTTCAGCGGGGAAAGCGGGGCGGCGGTGTGATCGGACGACGTCATCATGGCTCCTCGGGCTCGGCGACCGTCTCCGTCTGAGGCGCAGCATCGGCAGGGGCCGTGTACACCGCGGTCGCACACGTCAAATCCTCCCATGCCATGCCGACGCCCGTATACAGAACCGGGCGACCGGCCGTGCGCGCGAACGCTCCGCGAGCCAGCTCGCGGAGGTTGGCGGGGCGGTGCGCACCCGTCCAGTCCGCATCCGAGAGCGATGCGAGGTTGCCGTTCTCCCGCTGTGCGGATCCGCGGCCCTCGACGACCAGATCGGCGCGGGAGACGAGGGAGTCATCCACCTCCCGCAGATCGAGTCCGTGCGTGCCGGCCGCGGCGACGATCGCCCCGTCGCGGACGAGCGAGCCGTCGAAGAGGGCGGTGCTCGCGGTCGTGACGCAGATGATGATGTCCGCTTCGGAGACGGCCGCGGCGATGCTCTCGTCGCTGCCTCCGCGATCGACGATCGAGCAGCCGGCCGCTTCGGCCGAGGCGCTGAGATCCTCGATCAGCGCGGCGACGCGCTCGGGCCGTCGTCCCACGACCCCGAAGCGGGCAGTGGGGAAGGCGATGGCCGCCGCCCGGATGTGGGTGAACGCCTGGGTGCCGGCGCCGAAGACGAGGATGCGGGGCTCCGCGGGCAGCTCATCGCCGGCCGGTGCGATCGCGGCGAGCTGGCGAATCGCCGAGACGGTCACTGCCGGGGTGCGGATCGCGGTGAGGCTCGCGCCCTCGAGCACGGCGACCGGTGCGAGGGTATCCGAGGAATAGAGGATGTACACGCCCTGGATCTTCTCGAGGCCGCGAGCCGGGTTCTCCGGGGCGACCGTGAGGGCCTTGAGCCCGCTGAACGCCGCGCCCTGCGCGGGAAGCAGGAGGAACTCGCCGCGAGGCGCCGGGCTGAAGAGGCGCGGGCCGTCGCTCTCGGGATCGATGCCGTCGTCGCCGGACCCGTCTCCCGGTTCTGAGCCGCGCAGTGCCGCCTCCAAGGCATCCATCGCATGGGCCAGCGGCAGCCGCCGCCGCACGTCCTCGGCGGTGAAGAAGGGCAGCGCGGTGCTCACAGGAGGAAGCCCCTCGGGAACGGATCGCTCGGATCCAGCATGTACTGCGCGGTGCCCGTGACCCAGGCCCGGCCGGTGATGGTCGGGATCACGGCCGGGCGCCCGGCGACCTCGGTCTCCTCGATGAGGCGGCCGACGAAGCGGGATCCGATGTAGGACTCGTTGATGAAGTCGGTGTCGAGGGCGAGCTCGCCGCGGGCGTGCAGTTGAGCCATGCGCGCGCTCGTGCCGGTGCCGCAGGGCGAGCGGTCGAACCAGCCCGGGTAGATGGCCATGGCGTGTCGGGAGCGCTTCGCGGTCGATCCGGGCGCTTTCAGATAGACGTGATGGCAGCCGCGGATGTCGTCGCGCTCGGGATGCACCGGCTCGTCCGACTCGTTGATGGCGTCCATGATCGCGAGGCCGGCTGTGATGAGCTCGTCCTTGTTCGCCCGATCCTCGCGCCACTCGATGCGCCGCCCGTCGAGGCTGAGCGATTCGAGGTCGACGATGGCGTAGAAGTTGCCGCCGAAGGCGAGGTCGTAGGCGACGGTGCCGAGACCGGGGACCTCGACGCTCGCGTCGAGCCGCTCCGAGAACGACGGGACGTTGGTGATGGTGACGCTGTCGGCGTGGCCGTCGCTCACCGCCACCTCTGCGATGACGAGGCCGGCGGGGGTGTCGAGGCGGATCGTGGTGACCGGCTCGCTGACTTCGACCATCCCGGTTTCGACGAGCACCGTCGCCACTCCGATCGTGCCGTGCCCGCACATGGGCAGCAGGCCGGAGACCTCGATGTAGAGCACGCCCCAGTCGCAGTCCTCGCGGGTCGGGGGCTGCAGGATCGCTCCGCTCATCGACGCGTGGCCGCGCGGCTCGAACATGAGCAGTTCGCGGAGCTCGTCGTTGTGCTCGATGAACCAGGTGCGGCGTTCGGCCATCGTCTTGCCGGGGATGACCCCGACGCCTCCGGTGATGACGCGGGTGGGCATGCCCTCCGTGTGCGAATCGACGGCGTGGTAGACGCGGCTCGTGCGCATGTGCGTTCCTTCGAGTGCTGGTGTGTTTCGTCGCTGGGGTGGAATCGACGGATCCCGGCGCAGCGCGCGCCGCGCCGGGATCCGGGCGATTACTTGTCGTAGCCCTTCGCGGCGGCGGCCCGGGTGTCGGCGACGATCTTATCGGCGACCTCCTGGGCGAGCGGGAGTCGCGGCGGGCGGCAGGCGCCGCCCTTGAGGCCGAGCACGTCCATCGAGAGCTTGATGGCCTCGACGAATTCGGTGCGCGAGTCCCAGCGGAGCAGCGAGTGCAGGTCGCGGTAGATCTCCTGGCCGCGGACCAGATCCTGCACATCGCCCGAGGTGCAGAGCTTGTAGAGCTCGATGCAGCTGCGCGGGATGGCGTTCGGGTAGCCGGAGACCCACCCGACGGCGCCGGCGAGGCCGACCTCGAGCACGGTGTCGTCGGTGCCGATCAGGATGTCGATATCGGGCACGAGTTCCTTGATCTCGTAGATGCGACGCGGGTCGCCCGAGAACTCCTTGATGCCGACCATGTTGCCGGCGTTGAAGATGTCGGCGACGAGCTCGGGCACCAGGTCGACCTTGGTGTCGATGGGGTTGTTGTAGGCGACGACGGGCAGGCCGACCGAGGCGACGGTGGCGTAGTGGTGCTTGACCTGCTCGTGGTTGGCCCGGTACACGTTCGGCGGCAGCTGCATGACGCACTGGGCGCCGGCTTCAGCGGCCTGCTCGGCCCAGTGCGCCGACTGGAGCGCACCGTAGGCACCGGTGCCGGCCATGACGGTGAAGCCCTCGGGCGAGGCCTCGACGGCGGTCTTCACGACCTGGGCGCGCTCGACGTCGCTCAGGTTCTGGTATTCGCCGAGGGAGCCGTTGGGCGCGACGCCGTCGCAACCGTTCGCCGCGAGCCAGGCGACGTGCTCGGCATACGCGTCGAAGTCGACCGACAGGTCGTCCTTGAACGGCAGGGCGGTGGCGACGATGACTCCGTGCCAGGGCTTCTTCTCGGTCATGTTGATTCCTTTCGACATCGGAGCACCCGGTCGATGTGCAAGAGTGAGTGTCATCCGTGGTGTGTGACATTGCACAGACTATCACGGTGCCCGATCCGCGCAAGATGCAGTCCGCGATTGTTCACCGTGTGGCCGCGAGGAGCAGGTGCAACGGCAGGGTCGCATCCGGCTCGCCGAGCCGGATGCCCAGCTCCTCCGCGCGCCGAAGCCTCGCCTGCAGCGTGTTGCGGTGCACGCCGAGGGCTCGGGCGGCCGCCGTCGTCGACCCGCCGTGGTCGAGGTAGGCCAGGATCGAATCGGTGAGCTCGGCGCGCGCGGGATCCATCGCGAGGCGGGGATGCGAGCCGCTGAGGAGCGCCTCGGCCAGGTCCTTCGGCAGGAGGCGCCCGACGAGGCGCCAGGGAGTGTCGCCGTAGTCGACCACCGCCGTCCGTTCGGAACCGCGCGGGTCGGCCATGCGGGCCGCCATCCAGGCTTCGCGGATTCCGATGCTGCTCTGCCCCCGGCCGCGGTGGGCCGAGGACGCGCCGATCCGCAGTTCGAGGGTGCGCACGATGGGCAGCCGCCGGCGCAGGCCCTCGAGCAGCTCAGCAGCCGACGCGGGTTCGGGAAGCGGGACGAACGCGAGCCAGCCGTTCGCGAAGCCGGCGAGGGGGAGGTCTGGGAAGACCGAGTTCCAGAGCTGGTGCACCGCGGCGCCCACCCGATCACGATCCGCGGTGATCAGGCAGAGCACCAGATAGTCGCCCTCGATGGGCCAGACCAGCGGGTCGGAGTCGATGGACCCCGCGGGCTCGTCCAGCGTGTCCCGCGGGTCGAAGCCCGTGAGCGCGGTGAGCGCGATCGGGGGCAGCGACCTGCGCGCCGCTTCCAGACGCGCCTGCAGCAGCAGGCCGCGCGCGGTCGGCGCCGCCGCGACCAGCAACTGCTCGGCGTAGTCGGCGCGGTCGGCCGGCACGAGTGCGGACAGCCGCTCGGTCGCGGCCTTGCCGGGGAAGAGCTCCACGGAGACGAGAACGGCGCTCCGATCGCCGTCATCCGTCGCGGCGGAGAGCGGAGCTGCGGCGGTGTCGATTCCCGCGTGCGCGATCCCCAGCTCGCTCCGGAGCTCCTCCAGCGCCGACGGGAGCCCGGAAGCCGCGGCCACCCGCTCGGTGGCTGCCCGGAGACGGGCGAGCGTGCCGGCTCGCGCCACTCCGAGCTCGATCGCGAGATCGATGGTCACGCGCTTCGCCTCCCGATCGGTCATGAGGAGTGAGATCCCGAGCCGACGGGCGAGCTCGACGACCGCCTCGGTGGCCGAGTGCTCGGACACGATGAGCGCGCAGGCCCGGCGCTCCCACGCGTAGCGGAGCGCGGCGGAGAGTATCCATCCGCCGCGGGTCATGCTCTCCGAGAGCAGCACGACCGTGTCGGGGCCGACCGTGGAGACCTCCTCGATGTCGGTGACCAGCGCGACATCCCGCACGGCGCTCCGCGACGACGCGACGTGGAGCGGTCGCAGATGATCGAGCGTCCGCGCGCGGAGCAGGTCGCCGAGCTCCGCGGGACTGCTGCTTCTCTCCATCCGCTACCTCCAGCTGTGCACGGCGTCCGGCCCCGAGAGCGCGAGGCCGGGCTCCGAGTACCAGGGGTCGTACGCCCGGATCATGACGATGTCGAGCGTGTTGCCCACCCAGAGGTCCTCCAGATTCGCGACGCTCGCATCCTCGGGGTGCAGGAGCGTGATGATGTCCGGGATCGTGGCCACGACCTGGCCGTCGAGCAGCACCATGAGGAGCTCGTTCTGGATCTCCAGCTGCACGATGCGGCCCCGACCCTCCTCGGTCAGGATCACGCTCGACGGCTTGTCCAGCTGGCCGGGAGGCGAGGGCCGAGAGAGGGTGCTGACATCGCTGACGCGAGCCCGGACGATGCGTCGCACCCGCTCGACGCGCCGCAGCTCGTCGTGCTTCTCGGCCACCGAGAGCGAGGAGTCGAGGATCTCGCCCAGCCGGATGATCCGCGAGATGCTGCCGAGGATCCCGTGCTGACGGAGCTCCCTCGCCGTCATCGGGTAGAGGGCGGTCGCGGACCAGCCGCCGAACTCGCTGGCCAGCGCCCGGACGAGCCGCTCGGCTCGCAGCGGGGTGCGCACCCCGAGGAGCGCGGATTCGCCGGTCGCGCCCGTCGCCCCGATCGGCCCGGCCGAGAGCCCGGCGAGCGTGAAGACCGACTGGTGCAGCATGGGGAAGACGCGCCCCTGCGGATCCGCATCGACCACCGGCACGTCGAGCTGCATTCCCGTCAGCATCGGGACCAGCGCGTTGACGTTCGCGGCGGCGAGGGGGATCACGCCGCTCGCCGGTCGGCCGATCGCCTCCTCCACGAGGCGGAGGCTCGTGACGAACTCGTCGCCGACCGGGCGGAGCTCGGAGAGGGGGAGGCCGTTGTTCACGAAGCCGAGTGCGACGACCAGCGCATCGTCGTCGAGCGCGTCGGCGCCGACGAGGTCCGGCTGCTCCCGGCTCTCCTCCATGTGGAGCAGTGTGCGTCTCGCCTGCTCGCGGCACCAGCTGGGGTCGGGGGCGCAGGCGAGGAAGAGGGCGCCCGTGTCGAGGTGCCGGATGTCAGCGCTGCTGAGTCGCATGGCCGCTCCTCTCCGCATCCCCGCCGGGCCTGATGCCCGCCGTGCCGCGCACCCTGACCGAGACCACGCTCGGGTGCTCGTACGCGGTCGCGACCGCGCTCGACTCGAGGATGCGGACCTGCGACGGCTGCGCGCCGAAGGACACCAGCCTGGCGCCGACGCGGGCCCGGGCCGCCGCCAGGGCGCGCTCCATCTCGGCCTCGTTGCTCACCTTCACGACGCGGTCCACCCATTCGCTGAGCGGTGCGTTCGCCGCGCCCAGCGCGCGCAGATCGACCTCGGTGCTCCTCACCCGATCGGAGGGGTAGTCCCCGAGATCCGTTCCGGGCGCGGCGGGGACGAGGAGGGGGAGCTGCTCGCGGTCGGCGAGCAGCGACTCGGTCACCGGGTTGACGTTGGCGGCGTGCGTGGCGAGCGTGTGACCGGAGTCGATCCGGCGTTTGGGCAGCGTGGTCGGCGCCCCCGAGACCAGCTCCCCGAGGATCCGCCGCGTCGGGCCGGCGACGATGACATGGCCGCTCTCGATCCCGCAGACCGTCGCGGCGCCGAGGAGCTCGCTCGAGGCCGCCGAGAGCGCCGCGTGCACGGGCGTGATCGATAGCCGGGTGAGCGGCGTGCATCCTCCGTCGTTCGTCGCGACGTAGGCGCGCGCCTGCGGTCCGAGGCGGGCGACGGCGCGTGCGATCGCGCTCGCGAAGGTCTCGGCCGCGGGGAGGAGCGAGTCGTTGACGAACGCGCTCTGCTCGCGGATCGCGAAGGAGCTGCTCACGAAGTTGCGGGAGTGCTCGATGTTCGTCGGCTCCGCGATGTCGAGCAGGATCTCTCCGGCCCGCAGCTCGTGCGCCGGATTCACGAGCGAGCCGACGCTCGTCACGATGTACCGCCCGCCCTTCGGCAGGGAGCCCGCGGTCCGTCGGAGCGCGGGCTCGTCGAGCCCGACGAGCTCCTCGCCCAGGGTGGTGTGCCCGCCGGTGATGTGCAGGATCCTCGGGATCGCGCGGAGATGCGAGGCGGGATGCGCCTCGTGTCCGGGCTCGGCCGGGGGGCGCGGTGCGATCCGGACCAGGACGGGGAGCTCATCGCTCCGAGGGGCGAGCACCTCGCTCACGTCGAACACGATCGAGATCGCCTCGCTGCCCTGTTCGCTCGGACGATCCCGGATGCCGACGGTCAGGCGGTGGAGGAGTCGATCGAGCGGGGCATCGAGGGCCGTGCCCGGC
>CAMFIY010000052.1 GCA_945952575.1 uncultured Leucobacter sp. | reverse complement strand
GGTCATTCTGGGGGCGCACACCGGCAACAAATTCGCGGGATCCTTCTTCGGCACCCGCGCCGTGAAGATCGCAGCGGTCGCCCACTGCCCCGTCGCCGTCGTCCCGCTCGAGAAGGACGGCGCCCAGAAGCCGGGCGTCGTCGTCGGCGTCGACGGCTCGGAGGCATCGCAGCGCGCGGTGGCCTTCGCAGCCGAGGAGGCGTCGTTCCGCGCGGTGCCGCTCATCGCGGTGTACGCCTGGATGCCGCCGCTCACCCCCGGGCTCGAATACCTGTGGAGCGACGAACTGGTCGAATCGCAACGCGTCGCAGCCGAAGAAGCGATCGCGATCGGGGTGGCCGGGCTCGCGGAACGGTACCCCGACCTGACGGTCGAGCGGCGCATCATGCAGGCGCCCCCGGTCGCCGCGCTGCTGCAGGCTGCCGAGGACGCCGATACGATCGTCCTGGGCAGCCGGGGACGTGGAGGCATCCAGCGCCTGCTGCTAGGCTCGGTGAGTCACGGCGTGCTGCAGGCACTGCCCCGCACCACCATCGTGACCAGGGGGTAGCTCGGAAATCGGGGACTTCGAGAACGACCGCCCTGTCTGAGACGGACGATCTGAACGAAGCGCATGCCGAATCGAACCGAGAGCACTGCCGCCCGGGCGCAGGATCCGAGACCCGCGCGTACCCGTGCCGCGATCCTCGACGCCATCGAACGGCTCGGCGAGGCGAACACGGAGATCAGCGTCGCCGCGGTCGTCGCCGAGGCGCAGCTGAGCCGCAGCAGCTTCTACTCTCAGTTCAAGGACATCGGAGACGTCGCCGTCCAGCTGATGCGCGACATCGCCGCCGAGATGCTCCGCCTGGACCTCAGGCTGCGCCCCAGCGAGGACGGTCGCGCATCGACGATCGCCGTCACCGGATACATGCTGAGCGAGATGCAGCGCCGCCGAGGCCTCTTCGCCGCTGTACTCGGCAGTGCCGCATCGGTCGAGAGCGAACGCGAGATCTGCAGAGTCATCGCCGAAAGCATGCAGCAGTCCGTGAGCACGCAGGTCGATGAGGAGATGGACGCCGAGACCGTCTCACTCTTCATCGTCTCGGGCATGCTCTCCGTCACGACGGCATGGTTGATCGCGGGATGCCCCTACTCGCTTTCGGAGCTTCAGGAGCGGATCGTTCCGGCCCTGCCGAACTGGCTCCTCGAGTGACCTCGAGCCCGCCCGCGGCGGGCGATACGGTCTCTGACGTTCACGCCCGCCCGCGGCGGGCGATGAAGAGCACATAGCGCTCCAGCGCGTACTCGGGATCCCGGCTGCCGCCCTTGAGCAGCCACTCCGTTTCCGCGGCGAGATCGATGGCGCGCGCCAGGTCCGCTTCGCGCCATCCGCGGATTTCCCGCATCGCCCGATCCACCTGCCAGGGGGCCATGCCGAACTCCTTGGCGAGTTGACCGCTCGAACCCTGCGCGCCGTAGACGCGCGCCATCGCGCGTACCTTCATGTTCAGCGCCGCGAGCATCGGGATGGGATCCGTGCCGGTCAGAAGCGCCTGGCGGAGCAGCACCAGCGCCTCAGAAGCATTGCCCGCGGTGGCTGCGTCCGCGACCTTGAAGGCTCCGGCCTCGACACGACCCTCGGTCGCTCGGACGACATCCTCGTCGCTCAGGCGCGTGCCGCGATCCGAGACCAGCTGCTCGATCGCGCCGGCCAGTTCCCCGAGGCCGCTCCCATAGGCGGCCACCAGCGCGCGGACGGCGCCGGCCGGGATCTGCGCACCGAGGCGCCGGAACTCGGCCTGGGCGAAGCCGAGGCGCTCGGCGTCCTTCTTCAGCTCGGCGCAGACGATCTCGACCGCCCCGAGGGACTGGCCGGGCGCGCCGCGGACCGCGTCGAGCAGCCCTTTGCCGCGTTGCCCGCCGGAATGCCTCAGCACGACCGTCGTGTCCTCAGCGGGCTGATCCAGGTAGCGCTTCGCATCCTCGATGAATGCATCGCTCGCCTTCTCGACGGATTCGACCCGGATCAGACGCGGTTCGGCGAACAGCGATGGGCTGGCGATGGTGAACAGCTCTCCGGCCGTGTAACCGGAGGCGTCGACGTCATGGATCTCGATGGACGGATCCGCGGTGCGCAGCGCCTCGCGGATGGAGCGCGCGGCGCGATCGGCGAGGAACTGCTCCGGCCCGCTGATCAGCACGACGGCCGCCGGTCGCGCCTCGTCGTATCCGAGTTGCGCGATCTTCGCCCTGCCTGCTGCTGCCACGCTCCTAGCCTAGAGGTGAGCACCGACATCATCGTGCGCGGGGCACGGCGAGGATGCTGCGAGACGGGCGCGGGCCGGAACAGTCGCGTGTCGCCAAGGTGCGGCGTCACCCGGCTCATCCGCGCTCGACCCAGGCTTCGAGCCGGCCGTTCTCCCTCGGGACGAGCGCGATCGACCCGTGGAGATCGGTGCGCAGCGCCCGGGTTCCCGCTCTGGCCAGACCTGCGAGCGTCTCGGCGGTCGGATGCCCATAGCGGTTCTCGGCTCCCACCGAGACGAGCCCCCATTCCGCGCCGACGGCAGCGGGCAGGCGGCGATCCTGATCGCGGGACCCGTGGTGAGCCACTTTCAGCACGTCGGCCTGGAGCTCGGCCCCGCCCGCGAGCAGGGCGCGCTGCTCGTCGAGCCCGGTGTCGGCGAGCAGCAGCACCCGCGCCTGATCGATATCCGCGACGAGCACGAGGCTCGCGGCGTTGGTGTCGCTCGGCTCGGCACCGTTCACCGGCGCGAGGATCCGCCACCTCGGTCCGCCGATCGAGCGGTACGGGGAGTCCCGACTGCTCGCACCGGCCACGCCGATCCGAGCCGGCACGCCGGCGGATCGCAGTTCGCGGACCACTTCGCGATCTGCCGTCCGCTCCCCCGCGACCGTCGGCGAGATGAGCGCGCGGTCGACCCGTTCGAGCACCTCGCCGATCGCCCCGACATGATCGCGATCGTCATGGCTCAGGATCAGCAGCGCGATGCGCTGCACACCGAAGCGGTCGAGGCAGGAGCGCAGCCTCTCCGGTTCGTCGCCGGTATCGACGAGGATCACTGCGCTCGGACGCGCCGGATCGCGGAGCAGCAGCGCGTCTCCCTGGCCGACGTCGCAGGCGACGATCGCCCAGTCCGCCGGCGTGCCGAGGCGCCGGCCTACGGGCGTGGCCATCGTGACACCCGCGGCGGCGCCCAGGGAGAGCGCGAGCAGCCCCGCCGACACGACCCGCACCGCGTTCGGCGCCGGCTGCGGCCGCGCCCACGGTCCGCGCGGCAGCACGCGCCTCGATCCGCCGAGCGAGACGAATCCGCTCCGGAGCGCCCAGGCAGCGACGACTGCGGCCTCGCAGGCGGTGAGCAGCGCTGCTCCGCCCCATCCCTCCGGCCAGTACCAACGCCCAAGGGGCAGGTCAGCCGCCAGTCGCGCGGTCTCCGTGACCCACCGCGCAGGAAGGCTCGCCGCGAGCACCGCCCACTGGGCCGGGACGGCGCCGAACGGTCCGAGAAGAAGCGCGATCAGACCGAGTCCGGTGCCGAGCGGCGCTGCCGGGCCCGCGACGACATTCGCGAGCACGCCGACGGCTGGAACCCCGGGTTGCAGGAGCAGGAGCAGCGGCCCGCAGGCGAGCTGGGCCGCGAGCGCGACGGAGATCGACAGTGCGAGCCACCCGGGAAGCCTGAGGCGTCTGCGCAGCCACCGGCTCAACGGAGTCGCGGCGAGCAGGATCCCCGCGGTGGCGGCGACGGAGAGCGCGAAGCCCGGTTGCACGGCCTGCCAGGGGTCCGAGATCAGCAGCACGGACATCGCGAAGCCCAGCGACGGCAGCGCACGTGCCCGCCGTCCGCCGAAGCCGGATGCGAGGAGCACCGCAGCCATCACCGCGGCGCGCTGTACGCTCGGATCCGGGCCGACGAGGACGACGAATGCGAGCAGGGCGAACACCGCCGCGACGATGCGCAGCCGACGGCCGACACCCGCACGGGCCAGGCCTCGGATCACCGCCCCGGTCACGAGCGCGCAGTTCGCCCCGGAGACGGCGGTCAAATGGCCGAGCGAGCTCTCCCGCATCGCCCGGTCGAGCGGTGCACCGACCAGCGCGGTGTCGCCGACGGCGAAGCCGGGGACGAGCTCGGCCCCCGCCACGCCGCTCGCCGCCTCGCGGAGGGACGATCGCAGCCGGGCCGCGAGCCCCCCTGCGCCAGCCGCGAGACCTTGCTCGGAGTCTGCGTTCACGCGCCCGACCGTGAGCGCGTATGCGGCGCCTCCGGGCGGCAGACGCCGGGGCACCCCGTGCACCGTCACGCGCAGGCCGGGCGCCCATCCCGGCGGCGAGGCCTCGGGCAACCAGAGGAGCACGGGAACCGATCCTCGCGGCACGAGCATCTCGCCGCGCACCCAGTAGCGGTCCCCGTACGGGGAGGCGCTCGATCGGGGGAACCCGGCGAGCCGCACGGAGAACTCCTCGGCCCGACCAGACTCCGCCAGTGCGGCGAGTGCCGGATCGTCCCGGACGTACTCGGCCATCGCCACCCGCGCCCCGAGCAGCGTGAACAACCCGCACGCGAGCAGCAGGACTCCGAGCAGTCGGTGCGCCCCCGGCGACGGATCCGCCCGGGCGCGGCGGCGGCGCCAGAGCAGAGCGCACAGGAAGATACCGGCCGCAGCCGCGCTCACGGCTACCCAGGGCGCCACGCCCGGTACGACCACCGACCACGCCGCCAGGCCCCAGCCCGGGATCGCCGGGGCAAGCAGCCTCCAGGTGCCGGGCGGCGGCCTCGGATGGAGCTCTCGGTCGGCCGGCGCACCGCCCGTCTCGGTCATACGCGCACCCGATCGCGGAACCCCGCCAGTGTCTTGGGGCCGATGCCGGGGACTTCGAGCAGTTGCTCGACGTCGGAGAAGGCGCCGTGCGCCTGACGCCACTCGATGATCCGCTGCGCCAGCGCGGGGCCGACGTTCGGCAGTTCCTCGAGCGCAGCCGCGTCGGACGAGTTCAAGCCGATCATCACGGGATCCGGCGCCGTCGTGCCGACGGATCCGGAGCCTGCTGCCCCTGCGGCCGCCCCGGCGGCAGGGGGCCGGGAGACCGCTATCTGCTCGCCGTCGACGACCGCGCGCGCAAGATTCACCGAGGCCAGCGCAGCGCGATCGGTCGCGCCTCCCGCCGCCGCGATCGCGTCCCGCACGCGCGCCCCCGCGGACAGTTCGACCACCCCGGGCGACTTCACCTTGCCGACGACGTGCACCAGCACGGTGACCGTCTCCGCCCGATCGCCGGCGGCATCGGCGGCGGCATCGGCGGCGGCATCGGCGGCATCGGCGGCGGCATCGGCGGCGCCGTCGGCGGCCGGCGGGCCGGATCCGTCTGGTTCGCCGAACGCCGCGGCCGTCTCCGGCGTGTGCGGTTGGACGAGCCCGAGTACGACGGCTGTGGCGACCGCACCGGCGAAGAGGACCACCCCGACGATCACGGGGGTGCCGATGGCCCGGAGCACCCGATCCCGGAATCTGGGCGGCGGTCTCCAATCCAGCGGTTTGGGCGAGTCGGATCGCCGCGCCGCAGCCGCCGACGGCACGAGGGGTCGATCCGCCGGCACCGCGCCCCAGAGGAAGGGACCCGGATCGTGCCGGAAGCGGAGCGAGGATGCGCGGTCGCGCCCACCTATGGCGTCGGAACGGACCGAGGGAGGAGCGGCGTGTGCTGGCATGCGGCCAGGTTAGACAGCTCGAGACCGCCGATGCGGCGGTGATCCCGAATCTGTGGAGAAGCCGGCGCGGGCCCCGGAATCGTCGAGCTGTGAGCGCAGAAACGGCCGACCGGCGCCCGACTCAGGCGAACAGCGCCTGCCCGAGGTACTCCCCGGCGCGGACGCCGCGCGGCACCGCCCAGAGGCCCGATCCGACATGCCGCACGTACTCGTTCATCAGATCGCCCTTCAGGGAGCGCTGCAGTGTGACGAACGCCGCGGGATCGCGTTGGAACGAGATGAAGAACAGACCGGCGCCGAGCTGACCGAGGTTGTTGGAGCCGTCCACGTAGTTGTAGCCGCGGCGCAGGATCCGTGCTCCGCCGTTCTGCGTCGGGTGCGCCAGCCGGATGTGGGCATCGACATCGATCGCCGGCCCTGCGGCGGCGCTCCCCTCGGCGATCGCCGCGAAGTCCGGTTCCGCGAACTCCGCCCCGCCGGAGAGCGGACCGCCTTCGAGCTTCGTCCGGCCGACGATCCGCTCCTGCTCCTGCAGCGAGGTGCGATCCCAGTTCTCGATCGTCATCATGATCTTCCGCGCCACGAGATAACTCCCGCCGCGCAGCCAGGCGGGCGCCTCGGCGCCGACCCAGACGTGCTCCCCCAGCGCCGACTGCTCCTCAGCCATGATGTTCGCGGTACCGTCCTTGAACCCGAACAGGTTCCTCGGCGTGTCCTGCGCACGCGAGGTCGAGGAGGTCCGACCGAACCCGAGCTGGCTCCAGGCCAGATGAGCCCGGCCCATCGCGATCCGGGTCAGATTGCGGATCGCGTGCACGGCGACCTGCGGATCGTCCGCGCAGGCCTGGATGCAGAGGTCGCCGCCGCTCTGGGCGGGTTCGAGGAGGTCGTGCGCGAAGGACGGCAGCGGGGCGAATGCCGCAGGCAGACGATCGCGGATGCCGTAGGGATCCCCGTCGCGCCCCGCGAACAGCTCTCGCCCCATCCCGAACGTCAGGGTCAGGTTGCCCGCGCTGAGCCCTTCCGCCTCACCCGTGTCATCGGGCGGCAGCAGCGCGTTGTCGGGCGCCACACCCGTCCCGATATCGCGCCCGCGCGTCAGCCGTTCGGCCGCCACCGTCCAATCCTGCAGCAGCGAGATCAACTCGTCGCGACCGGTGCCGTCGATCATCGTGAAGGAGGCGAAGTGCAGGCGATCCTGCGCCGGTGTCACGATGCCCGCCTGATGAGCACCGTGAAAAGGCACGGTCCCCGTCCCCGATCCTCTGCCGCCACCGCTCAGTGCGGCGCTCGTCGCGACCGTGCCGCCCGCTGCGCCGAGCGCGATCCCCGCGACACCGGCGCCGATCGCCCCGAACAGGTCGCGCCGCGACGGCCTGGGAGGTTCAGGGGACTCGGATGCCGGTTGCGCGGAGGCGGCCTCGTTCATACGATCAGTTTTTCACGACCGCGGCGGTGAGGCGCGACATCGGCTCGCTCAGCGCGTTCAGCTTCGCCGCGAGCTCCGCGCGCTCGGTGTCGCCGACGGTGTCGTAGAAGACGAAGCCCTTCTCGTAGGATCCGTAGGTGTCGAGGAGCGCGTACATGCCGGCGAAGCGGTCGTCGAGCTCGCTCACGAGATCCTTCTCGCCGTTCGCGACGGCCAGCTCGCGCACCGTGTCGAACGCGACATAGGATCCTTCGACGTTCGCGTAGAAGTCGTAGAGATCGGTGTGCGCGAACTCGTTCTCCTCGCCGGGCAACTTGCCGTCGGGCTTCGCGATCTCCTCGAGCAGCCCCTTGGCGCCCTCGGTGATGTTCGAGAGGGTGAGCGTGAAGTCCGGTGCGGCGACCTTGGTCTTGAGCTCGGTGATGTCGGCGACGAGCTGGTCGCCCAGTTTCGACCGCTCGGCCGGAGTCAGGGGCGTGAGGTCGGGATCTCCGGGGTAGTCGCCGTTCTTCACCGCGGCCGTGTGCCACAGATCCATCTCGATGCGGTGGAAGCCGGTGAAGGGGATGCCCTCCTCGTCGGCGCCGGGCTTCCGGTAGTCGATCTTGGGATCGAGGTCCCCGAACTGCTCGGCGGTCGGCTCGATCCGCTCGTAGTTCACGCGGGCCAGCGGGAAGAGGCGCTTCGCCTCGGCGTCGTCGCCCTTCTTGTAGGCGTCGACGAACTCCTGGACCTTGGGCAGGAGCTCCTCGGTCTGCGTCTTCACGTAGCCGATGTACTGCGCGACGACCGCGTCGGCCTCGGGCGTGCTCTGCAGCTCGTCTCCGGAGACGCTGAACTCGGCCTGGCCCACGCCGGCGCCGACCATGCCCGGCTTGCACGCCGTGTAGTATGTGCCGGGGCCGACCTGAACGGTGAGATCGCGGGAGGTGCTCGGGGCGATGTTCTCGACTTCTCCGACGATGGTCAGTTTGTTCTCGCCGAGCACGTAGAACTCGTTCACCTTCGAACCGGTGTTCTCCACCGCGAAGGTGAGCGTGCCGCTCCCGGCCGTGGACGACTCCACGGCGCAGGCGTCATCGGATGCCGAGACGGCGATCTTCTTCTGCGCGCTCGCACCGGGCGCCGTGTTGGCGACGCATCCGGTCAGCGCCAGTGCGGCGATCGAGAGTGTCGCGGCGAGCGGCAGGGTTCTGGTTCTGATGTCGGTCACTGGACGTCCTTTCGTACGGAGACGGGTGTACGCGCACCGGCGTACGACTTGATGAGGAACAGGGGGAGGACGATCGCGACGTAGAGCACCCAGACGAGGATCTCGAGCTTCGTCATCTCGGGAGAGAAGCCGAACACGCCCTTGAGGAGCACGCCGAGCAAGCCGTCGGGAGGGATGATGTGGGAGATCTGGAAGGCCCAGGCGGCATCTCCGAACCATGCCGCCGCGAAGGCGCCCGCGCCGGCCGGTGCGGCGAGGAACGGACCCGGGAGCACTCCCGCCTCCTGCAGGTCGTGGATGGCGTAGGCCAGCACCCCGGCCGCGAAGACGATGAGGAGCACTCCCGACCAGCGGAAGAACACGGTGAGGTTGATCCGGAGCATCCCCCGGTAGAGCGCCCAGCCGAGCAGCGCAGCGATGAGGATCCCGGAGACGGCGGAGAGGAAGCCGAAGAGCGGGCTCACGTCGCTCGCTCGCGTCGTCGCCCAGATGAAGAGGGCCGTCTCGATGCCCTCGCGCGCGATCGACACGAAGGCGACCGTGGCCACACCCCAACCGCCGCCGATCAGCGCCCGGTCGACCTGCCCGCGCAGCTCGCCCGACATCCCGCGGGACATCTTCAGCATCCAGAACACCATCCAGGTGACCATGGCGACGGCGACGATCGAGAGCGTACCGCCGATGACCTCCTGGGCGGTGAACGAGAGTCCGTACGCGCCGAAGGTCAGGATCGCACCGATCGCGAGCGAGAGCAGGAGGGCGGCGGCGATCCCGAACCAGATCTTCCTGGCGGCGTCCGGACGGTCGAGCTTCTTCACGTAGGCGAGCAGCACGCCGACGACGAGCGCGGCCTCGAGACCCTCGCGCAGGCCGATCAGCAGTGTGGCGATCATCAGGGTGCACCTTTCAACGTGCGATGTAAGTAAGGTAACCCTTACTCGGCAACCCTAGCATCCATTCATCAGATGTTTCCAGCGCCAGTGGTCGGAAAGTGTGAAAATTCGCAATGATCAGCGAAAACCTGCGCGCGCGTCAGCCGAAAGCCCGCCGCAGCAGCTCCTCGGCCGAGCGCCGCGGCCCGGTGAAGAACGGGGTCTCCTCGATCACGTGCCGGCGCGCGCCGACGGCCCGGAGTTCGCGCATCAGGTCGACGATCCGGGTGAGTTCATCCGCTTCGAACGCCAGCAGCCACTCGTAGTCGCCGAGCGCGAAGGAGGCGACCGTGTTGGCGAGCACGTCCCCGTATCCGCGAGCGGCGGCACCGTGCTCCCGCAGCAGCTCGCGCCGCTCCTGCTCCGGCAGCAGATACCACTCGCGCCCGCGGACGAACGGATACACGCACACGTAGTCCTTCGGGGCGTCACCGGCGAGGAAGGCCGGCACGTGACCGCGGTTGAACTCGGCGGCGCGGTGGACGCCGATGCTCGACCAGACCGGCACGAGCCGCCCGTCGGCCCCCTCGAGGATCGTCCGGTAGGCCTCCTGCAGCGCCTCGGCCCGCGGAGCGTGCAACCAGACCAGCAGATCGGCGTCGGCACGGAAGCCCGATACGTCGTACCATCCCCGCACCGCGAGCCCTGCGACCGAGCCGAGCCGAGCCGCGATCCATTCGACGGAAGCCGACACCGCGGCGCCTGCGACTGCCCGCGGAACCGTCCGATCCTCCCGGAACACGGCGTACATGGTGAAGTTCACCGCCCCGTTGATGGACTCGGCGATGCCCGAATGGTCGACGGTCGGTCGGGCGGTCTCGTTCGCGACGGTCATGATGGATCCTCTCAGTCGTGGGTCTTCGGTCGGTCTCAATCGATCTCGCCGGCGATCACGGGGATCCCGGTGATCTCGCCGTGCCGCATCCGGCAGCTGCCGGGCGGCGCCTCATCCGGGAAGGCCGCGAGCATGCCGACCGTCGGGCGGGCCGCATCCTCCCCCCGCTCGCGCGCCGCGCGCTCGACCACCAGGTCGACGAGACCGGAGACGAACCCGGGGCGGACCCCGACCGTCGCCGCACGCGCCGCGGCGACACCGCACTCGGCCGCAGTGTCCATCGCCTCGACGTCGAGATCGAAAGCGACCTCCATGTGATCGGAGACGAAGCCGATCGGCGCGATCACGATGCGCTCGACACCGCGCCCGGCAAGCGCCTCGATATGGTCGTTGACGTCCGGTTCGAGCCAGGGCACTCGCGGATCGCCGGAGCGGGAGCAGTAGGCGAGAGAGGAGTCGACCGCCGCGCCGCCGTCGGCGAGCCGGGCGTCGATACTCTCACGAACGTCCTCGTGCTGCTCCCGATAGCCGGGGCCCGTCGCCTCCGACGCGTCCTGCATGGTGTCCGGGATCGAGTGGGTGACGTACACGACGTGCGCGCCGTCCAGACCCCCCGCGAGCATCTCACCGGCGTCGCGGATCGCGTCCGCGTTGGCGTCGACGAAGCCCGGATCATTGAAGAAGGGGCGCAGGATGTCGACCCGGGGAGCGCCCTCCCCCAGCTCTGCGCGGGCGGCGGCCAGGTGCTCGCGGTACTGCCGGCTGCCGGAGTATGACGCGTAGGCGCTCGTGACGAGCACCAGGATGCGCTTCGCTCCGAATGCCGCGGCGTCTCGCAGCGCATCGACGGTGTAGGGATGCCAGTTCCGGTTGCCCCAGATCACGGGCAGGTCGATCCCTCGATCGTCCAGCTCGGCGCGAAGCGCGGCGAGCAGTTCGAGGTTCTGCTCGTTGATCGGGCTCTTCCCGCCGAAGCGGCCGTAGTGCGTGCCTACCTCGGCGAGGCGGTCCTCGGGGATGTTCTTGCCCCGCGTCACGTTCTTGAGGAACGGGATCACGTCGTCCGGACCGTTCGGCCCGCCGAACGAGCAGAGCAGCAGGGCGTCGTAGGGTGCGGCGGTCGTAGCCATGATGTCGTGCGTCACCAGTCTTTCTCGTGTGTCGGTGCGGAGCGGGGATTCGTTCCGCCGAGGCTCGTTCACAGCCCGAAGAGCGCGGACACCGCGTCTCGTGCGGTCTCGGATCTGCCCGCTCGGCCGAGAGCCCGGATGCGGGTGGTCGGATCGTGCAGCAGGCGGCCGACGAGCCTGCGCAGCGCCGCCTCCACCTCATCGGCGACCGGATCCTCCGCTCTCGCATCGCCGCTCTCCCGGGCCTCGCCCGAGGCCCGGCGCCGGGCCCGGCACAGCTCCTCGTCGAGGATTCCGAGCACATGCCCGCGCAGCGACAGGAGCGCCGGCAGCGCATCGCGTTCGGCCTGGGCGGCCACGAACTCCTCGGCGGCGGCGCGTACGATCTCCACGGCCTCGGCTCGGACGCCGAGCGCCGAGACGGGGGCGTGCTTCACCACGGTCTCGAGATCGAGCAGCTCGAGGCCCGGCAGCGCGGCGACCTCCGGCC
>CAMFIY010000051.1 GCA_945952575.1 uncultured Leucobacter sp. | reverse complement strand
GCTCCAGCAGCTCCTCAGCGCTGATCACGCCTCCTTCCGCCGCGACCAGGACCTCGAGCACGGCGAACTGCTTCCGGGTCAGCCCGACGTAGCGCCCGTCCCGATACACCTCGCGGCGGAACGGATCCACGCGCAGACCGGCGATCTCGCGCACCGGCGGCCTGCTATGCGCGCGGCGGCGATCCAGCGCGCGGAGCCGCAGCACGAGCTCGCGCAGTTCGAAGGGCTTCGTGAGGTAGTCGTCCGCGCCGAGTTCGAAACCGGATGCCTTGTCGTCGAGACGATCCGCGGCGGTGAGCATCAGGATCGGCATCCCCGAGCCGGAGGCGACGATACGCCGGGCGACCTCGTCCCCGGGGATGCCCGGGATGTCGCGGTCCAGGATCGCGATGTCGTAGGGGTTCAGGTCGAGCAGCTCGAGCGCGCTCGATCCGTCGCCGGCGATGTCGGCGGCGATCGCCTCGAGGCGCAGCCCGTCACGGACGGCCTCCGCCAGGTACGGTTCGTCCTCCACGATCAGCACACGCATGTTCTCCATGTTACGAATCGGAGCGTATCGCGCACGTATCGAAAACCTCATACGGGCTCGCAACGGCGGCGCGTCTTGACTGGATCCATGAGCAGCAGCAGAAGCACCTACGTGTCCGCGAGCGGGCGGCCCCGGCGCTGGGCGGTCGCGATCACCGTCGCGCTCCTGGTCGGGGTCGCCGTCGTCGGCGCACTGGGCTATCAAGTGATCTCGACGTTGTCCGCGGCTGCGAACGGGTTGCCCTCGGCGGACTCCCGCATCGCTGAGGAGACCTCCCCGGCCGGCTTCTCACCCGGGCGGAAGGACGGGATCGTCCCCGACGGCACCACCGTGTTCGACGCGCAGTATCCGGGCATCGCGTACCTGGATCCCGAACTGCTCGCCGCGCTCCGATCCGCCGCGGAACGCGCCTCGGCCGAAGGCATCGAGATTCAGGTGAACAGCGGGTGGCGCTCGAAGCGGTACCAGAAGCAGCTACAGCGAGACGCCGTCGCCCAGTACGGCTCGCGCGAGGCGGCGGCGCGCTGGGTCGCGTCCCCGTCCCGCTCGGCCCATGTCTCCGGACGAGCCGTGGATCTCGGGCCCTTCGAGGCGAGCTACTGGATGGAGCAGCACGGGGCAGCCTTCGGGCTGTGCCGGACCTACGCGAACGAGTCCTGGCATTTCGAGCTGCAGCCCGACGCGCCTCGGATCGGGTGCGCCCGGATGTACGCGGATCCGACCGAGGATCCCGCGCTGCTGCGCTGAGGCGCGTGTCCGCCTCGCAAAGCGGGAACGACCTCAGTAGTCGGCGCTCGCGCGCTCCCGGCTACTCCGCCGCTTGCGCCGGTACATCATCCGGTCCGCGGCGTCGATGGCCTCATCGAGGGTCGTGCGACCGGGCTCTGCGGCCGCGAACCCCAGTGACGCGGACACCCCCGCTTCCGAGAGCGCCCGGTCGAATCGCTCGAAGTGCGTCGCAGCGCCGGATCGGGTCACGCCGTTCGCCAGAATCACGAACTCGTCGCCGCCGTAGCGGGCGACGGACGCCGAACGGGTGCAGGCGTTTTGCAGCGCATCGGCGGCGCGCCTGATCAGCTCATCCCCGGCGGCGTGTCCGTCCCGATCGTTGAGCGACTTCAACCCGTCGAGATCGACCACGGCAACGGCGACGGCGTCCCCGAACCCGTCCACGCGCTCCTGCGCATCCGCGACGAGCCGGTCCCAACCCCGACGGTTCAGCACCCCGGTCAGAGCGTCCGATTCGGCCAGCGCCTCGGCGAGCGCATTCTGGCGCCGCTCGCGGTCGACTCTGCGGGAGAGGTCGAGCTGCGTCGAGAGCAGTTCGCTCAGCAGCCTGACCAGTTGCTCGTCGACGGTCTCCTCCGGGAGGAGCGGCGCCGGACGGACTCCGCAGAGGACACCGAACATTCCGCCCCGATCGTCGCGGATCGTGTACCCGGCGTAGGCGCCCACGTCTTCGGCCGCCTGCAGGTCCGAGTAGTCGGAGTCCGTGCGGGAATCCCGGACGATATGCGAGGCGCCCTCGGCCATGCGACTGCAGAAGGATTCCTCCCAATCGACGCGATCGCCGATCATCAGCACCTGGTCGTGGTGCACGTGGATATGCACCTGCTCCCCCTCGGACACGCGGGACACCGACCAGTCGGTGAGCGGCGTATGCGCGTTGAGATATGCCACGACCAGTTCTGCGGACTCGGTGAAGGACCGGGCTCCGCTGAGCGCTGAGATCGGCGTCTCCTCGGCGGCGTCATCGGTGCGGTGACGCTGCGGATTCGCGCTCGCGAGCGCCGTTGCGGTGGGAGGCTGCACGGTTCACGCTCATTTCGCTCGGTCGTTCTGCGCGAGTCCCTGAAGGGATCGGCGAGCAAAAGAGGATCCCGCTCAATGAGCGGGATCCTCTGCGAGTGGATCCTACGGGACTCGAACCCGTGACCCCCTGCATGCCATGCAGGTGCGCTACCAGCTGCGCCAAGGACCCTCAGGAAGTCGGGCGAATGCTCACCCGACAACCCTTCTAGCTTACACCACCGGGACCGGCCGCTCGCAAATCGGCGGCCTCTCGGAGCATGGGAGCGACGTCGATGATCGGGCAGTCCTTCCACAGCCGCTCGAGCTGATAGAAGTCGCGCTCCTCCTGATGGAAGACGTGGACGATGAGGTCTCCGAAGTCGAGCAGGATCCACCGCCCGCTCTCGCGCCCTTCCCGGCGGATCGTGCGCACGCCGGCATCGTTCAGTGCGTCCTCGATCCCGTCGGAGATCGCCTGAACGTTCCGTTCGACGCTACCGCTCAGGATCAGGAACGCATCGGCGAGCGGGAACAGCTCGCCGACCTCGATGGCGACCGGCCCCATCGCACCCTTGTCGTCGGCGGCGCGCACGGCGAGACCGAGCTGGTCCTGGATCGGCAACAACTTCTTCACTCCGCTCATCCGAACATTCCCGAACTCCAGCCCCAGGAGAGCAGTGCCACGACGGCCACCACCAGGGCTCCGCCCGTGATGATCAGCACGAGGGGCAGCTTGCTCTTCTCCTTGGTCTCCTGCTCGACGACCGGCCCGCTAGCGCCTACTGCGCTCACCGCACGGGCAGCCGATACCGGCAGGATCGGATTGCTGGTCGCGGGGACGGCGTCGAAACCGAGATCCTCGAGTCCGTCGACCTCACCGGCATCCGCCATCGGGACGTGGCCGCCCGTCTCCCCCAGCGATTTCGGCAGGGAGATCGAGCCGGTGATGAACAGCTCGCCGGTATTGCCGAGTGGCCCGCTCAGGTCGCCGGTGTCGGGCAACGCAGGCAGGATCAATGCGGAGGTGTTCGTCGTGCTGGTAGCGCTCTCCTGGGCGACCGCGCGCGAGATCAGTTCGTCGAAATCCCCGCTCGCACCCGCGTCGGCCGCAGCAGCGGGGCCGGGCGCCGTGCGTTGCGAGGGGTCGTCGAAGACGGAGATCTGCTCGTCGAGCGGAGCGATGTCGGGGAAGGAATAGCCCGCCTTGGCCGGAGTCGGCTCAGGCACGGATTCGACTGGCTGCTCCGGATCATCCGGCCGCACATCCGGTTCCTGCGGCGCATCCGCCGCGGGCGGGACGGGCTCCTCGTGGGCCGGGACGGCCTCTGGCGGCTCGGGATCCTGGCGCGGCGAGCCGAATCCCGCGGCGAGCTGCGCGCCCATCGCGCGCGGATCGAAGTCGCCGGCCTTCGCGGCCTCGGAGGGCTCGATCACGTCGCCCTGGTCCTCGCGGTCGGATCCGATGACCGACTCGATGTCGCGGAGGTCGTCGATGGAGAAGGGCTGGGTCTCCTCGAGGCCGTCGTCGTCGGTCGCGCCGGCGTCGGCAGCGGGCGTCGGCTGCCAGGCGGGCGCGGGCTCCGCTTCCGGAGTCACGGCCTCCGGTGCTGCGGCTTCAGGCGTCGCGAGCTCGGGGGTCGTCTCCGCCTCGGGAGCGGTCTCGAGGGTCGCTGCCTGCCCCGAATCGGCGACCGGCTCCGGCTGGGCATCAGGCAGGCTCGCCTCAGCGGGCGCCGCTGCTGTCTCGGACTGAGCCTCGACGGATTCCGCAGGAGCCGGTTCGGCCTCCTCCGGGACCGCCGCCACCGGTGCAGCGACGGGTGCGGCGACCTCGGACCGTGCGGCGATCGCCTGCTCGCGGAGCAGGCGCATCTCGCGACGGGTGCGCGGATTCCCCTGCTCGTCCACGGGTGCGATCACGATGTCGTCGAAGGTCTCGCGCGCCTCGGGGCCGCTCTCTGCCGGCTGCGGCTCGACCAACTGCTGCTCAGCGCCATCGATGGTCGATACCTCGCCGGTCTCGACCATCTCACGCAGGCGGCGCTCACGCCGGGTCAGCGGACGCTCCTCTTCGAGATCACTCATTCGTCGTCGTCACTTCCGTCTGCGTACAAGTCATGCTTGGCGATGTACTGCACTACTCCGTCAGGCACCAGGTACCACACGGGATAGCCGCGAGCCACGCGACTACGGCAGTCCGTCGAGGAAATCGCCAGAGCCGGCACTTCCAACAAGCTTACGTGTTCGCCTGACAAACCCGAAAGCGAGAGCTCGTGCCCCGGACGGGACACGGCGATGAAGTGCGCGAGCTCCCAGAGCTCCTCGACATCCTTCCAGCTCAGGATCTGCGCCACAGCGTCGGCCCCCGAGATGAAGAAGAGGTCGGCGTCGGGCATCGCCGCCCGCAGGTCGCGGAGGGTGTCCACCGTGTAGGTCGGGCCGGCCCGGTCCATATCGACCCGGCTCACGCGAAAACGCGGATTCGATGCCGTGGCGATCACCGTCATCAGGTACCGATGCTCGCTGTCGCTGACCTGGCTCTTCTGCCAGGGGCGCCCCGTGGGGACGAATACGACCTCGTCGAGATCGAAGCTCTGGGCGACCTCGCTCGCCGCGACGAGGTGACCGTGGTGGATGGGGTCGAACGTGCCGCCCATCACACCGACTCGGCGCCTGCGCGCCACGCCGTCAGTGCGCGGCGCGGGCGTCTTCGCCGTGCTCGCGGGCAAACGCCTCAGCCTTCTCTGCATGGCGGTTCGCGACGTCGCGGAAGGCGAAGGTGACCCCGGCCAGCACCGCGAAGAAAGCGAACATGATCACACCGAAGAGCGGTGCGGGGAACCACAACTCGTTGAGGACCTCGCCGCCCTCTTCTGAGGCGACAATGGCAGCGGCGGCGAGAACAGACATCAGTACTCCGGCATCCTTACGGTGATCGAACGGTTCAAGTGTAGCGGTTTGCAGCGACCCGGTGCGTCAGGCCGCCCGGCAAGATCGCGGTCGGGATCAGCGGATCTGCCCGTTGCCGCGCACCAGCCATTTCGTGCTGGTCAGTTCGGCCAGCCCCATCGGCCCGCGCGCGTGCAGCTTCTGCGTCGAGATGCCGACCTCGGCGCCGAAGCCGAACTCGCCCCCGTCGGTGAAACGGGTCGAGGCGTTGACCATCACGACGGCGGAGTCGACCTCGGTGAGGAAACGCTGCGCATTCTCATAGTCCTCGGTCACGATCGCCTCGGTGTGACGGGTGGAATAGCGTTCGATGTGCGCGAGTGCCTCGTCGAGGGAGTCCACGACCCGCACGCCCATCTCGAGTGCGAGATGCTCGGTGGCCCAGATCTCGTCGTCGTCGGCGCCGATTCCGCCCTCGAGCGCGCGCGCCTGCTCGTCCCCGTAGAGCACGACGCCGTCGTCGAGCAGCTCCCGTGCAATCCGGGGTAGCAGCCGCTCCGCCGCATCGCGATGCACGAGCAGCGTTTCGGCCGCGTTGCACACGCTCGGGCGATGGGTCTTCGCGTTGCGCACGATCGCCGCAGCCTTCTCCTCGTCCGCGCTCGCGTCGACGAATACGTGGACGATGCCCGACCCGGTCTCGATGACCGGCACCGTCGACTCCTGCACGACCGTCGCGATCAGGTTCGCCGACCCGCGCGGGATCAGCACGTCGATGTAGCCGCGGGCGCGCATCAGACGGCCTGCCCCCTCGCGGCCGAACTCGTCCACCGTCTGCACCGCGTCGCCGTCGAGCCCGACGCTCGTGATCGCGTCCTGGATCAACGCGACGAGCACGCGGTTGGTGTCCTCAGCGGCCGAGCCGCCGCGCAGCACCGCGCCGTTGCCGCTCTTGAGCGCGAGCGCCGCGATGTCGATGGTCACGTTGGGCCGGGCCTCGTAGATCGCACCGATCAGGCCGAAGGGCACCCGCACCTGGCTGATCTGGATCCCGTTCGCGAGCGTGCTGCCGCGAACGACCTGGCCGATCGGATCGGCGAGCCCGATCACGTCGCGCACCGCGGAGGCGAGGCCCAGAAGCCTGCGCTCATCGAGCAGCAGGCGATCCAGCAGCCCCTCGGCGAGCCCGTTCTCGCGGCCGCGCGCGAGATCGAGCCCATTCGCCTCGACGATGCGCGGGATCGAGGCCTCGATGCCGTCCGCGATGGCCGCCAGCGCCGCATTCTTCTGCGCCGGCGTCGCCGTGGCGAGGCGTCGGGATGCGGTGCGCGCGCGGGCGAGGAGGTCGATGAAGGGATCGGTGCTCATACGAGCAAGCCTACGGGGCACGAGGTCCCCGAAACACAATAGAACAATTTGCTTGCGCGCTAGTTCAATTTTATGTACTTTGAGATCTAGCCGCCCAGACCGCACCGGATTCGACTCCGCCCAAGCAATTTCGAAGTCGTGGCATTCGGCGCGAGGGCGCGCTGAGCCATGGGACGCGAGGGCGCCTCCCGAAGGGAGGTGGGCGCAACGCACATACCGAGCACCGGTACTCGACCGTCGCCCCCAGCGCCGCATCCTCGCGCATTTCGATAGAAGGAATCAACGATGATTGAAGCAACAGAGACCCGATTTGACCCGATCACCTTCAGCGTGATCATGAGTCGTTTCCACAGCATCGCGAACGAGATGACGCTCGCACTCGAGCGGAGCGCTTGGACCTCGATCCTCGCACTCTGCCGCGACTATTCGTGCGCGGTGTACGACGCCGAGAATCGTCAGCTGGCCATGGAGGATGCGCTCCCGATCCACACCACATCGCTCGGACTGGTTCTCGCAGAGATCTCCCGAACGTTCGAGGGAGAGGTGCACGACGGGGACGTCTTCATCTGCAACGATCCCTACCGCTTCAACACGCACGTGGGCGATGTCGTCACCGCCGCTCCCGTATTCGTCGACGGCGTGCACCGGTTCTGGTCGGTCACCAAGGGACATCAGATGGACATCGGCGCATTCGTCCCCTCGAGCGTGACCGCCGCCGCGAGAAACGTCTTCCAGGAGGGGCTCACCATTCCGCCCGTCAAGCTGTTCGACGCCGGTGTCGAGCGCAAGGACATCACGGACCTGTATCTGTCGAACCTCCGTTACCGAGAACTCCTCCACGGCGACCTCATGGCTCAACTCGGTTCGATCGAGAAGGGGAAGCAGCGTCTCGTCGAACTCTGCGGCGAGTACGGCACGCAAGAGGTGATGCGCTACACCGAGGAGATCATCAACTACGCCGACCGACGCATGTCCGAGGAGATCCGGAACATGCCCGACGGCGTCTACTTCGGGGAAGGCTGGATCGATAGTGACGGAGTCGATGTCGAAGACATCCCGATCCGGGTCAAGGTCACCATCGAGGACGACCAGATCGAAGTCGACTTCTCGGAAAGCGGAGCTCAGGCTCAGGGCGGCGTGAACGGCTCCTTCGCCACCTCGACGGCGGCGGGCGCGGCACCCTTCATGTACTACATCGATCCCGACATCCCCCACAACCAGGGTGCGATCGACCATATTCGGGTCGTCCTCAAGGAGGGCACGATCTGCTTCGCGAAATACCCGGCCTCGACTTCTGCCGCGACCATCGTCCCCTCGGACATGATGTCCGACTCCATCAACAAGGCGCTCTCGCAGGCATTGCCGGATCGAGTGCTGGGCGGGACGGCGCGCTGCGCGAACGTACCGCAGTTCTCCGGGGAGTCCGGACATGACGGCGAACCCTGGGGCGTCATGATGTTCAACAACACCGGCGCCTCCGGCGCGGCTGCAGACGCGGACGGCTGGCCACTCTTCGAAAGCAACGCCGCTTTCGGAGGACTGAAGGCTCAGTCCGTCGAACAGCTGGAGATGCTCTACCCGCTGATCGTGGATCAGCTCGAAGTGGAAACCGACTCCGTCGGCCACGGGCGGCACATCGGCGGACCCGGCGTGCGAATGGCCATACGCACGAGCAACGGTGAAATGGAGTGCATCACTTTCGGGGACGGCGCCCAGAATCCGCCCCACGGCGTCGCCGGCGGGATGCAGGGCTCGGGCGGAGGACAGTACGTCGAGAACCTGCAGACGGGGCATCGGCGATTCTTTTCCGCAAGCGGCCAGGTACGGGTCAGGCCTGCCGAGCGGCACGTCGGCGTGTCCACCGGCGGCGGCGGCAACGGAGACCCGAAGGAGCGCGAGATCGAGCGCGTCCGGCGAAACGTCCGAGACGGCTGGATCGCTCGGGAGACGGCACGCCGGGTCTACGGCGTCGTGCTCGGGGACGAACGGGACCCGATCGTCGACGAGGCGGCCACCGCGCAGCTGCGAGCCTCCATGCCTGCACGGGACGCCTCGGTCGTCGAGCCACTCGTTCCCAGCGCTTCGACCTGGCTCGCGGAGCAGATGAGCGACGGCGACACCTACCTGCTGAATCCCGTCGAGTAACCCCGGACCCGCAGAGAAATTAAGGAATGACAGCAATGAGCTACAGAATCGGCATTGACATCGGTGGAACATTCACCGACTTCACGGTGATCGACGAAGCCGGCGGGCTGACGCTTTGGAAACAGGATACGAATCCCGCCCAGCCGACGAAGGCCATCGAGCTGGGACTCCACGCCGTCGCCGACGAACTGGGTCTCAGCCTCAGCGGCCTCCTGAGTCAGACCGCACTCCTCGTACACGGGACGACCATCTCGACCAATACGCTCATCCAGCGCAATGGACCCAAGGTCGGACTCCTCGCTACCGAGGGTTTCCGAGACGTCCTCTACTTGCGCGACGGCTTCAAGCCCGACCGGTACAACGTGCATATGGAGCACCCGGGCACGCTGGTGGACCGCTATCTCCGCCTCGGCATTCGCGGAAGAATCGATCACCGCGGAGAAGAACTGGAGCCGCTCGATGAGGACGGCGTGCGCAACGCCGCCCGCGTCTTTCGCGAGGAGGGGGTCGAGTCCATCGCAGTCGGATATCTCTGGTCCATCCTCAACCCGGCGCACGAGCTGCGCACTCGCGAGATCCTCGCGGAGGAGCTGCCCGGAGTACCCATCATCTGCTCGGCAGAGGTGCTGCCCGAGATCCGAGAGTGGGAGCGGACGTCTTGCGCCGTGCTGAGCGCCTATATCCTGCCGGGCATCAGCGACTACCTGGCCGAGCTTGAGGAGCTGCTCGCCACCTCCGGATACGGCCGCGGCCCGCTGATCATGCAGATAAACGGCGGCTGCGCCTCCATTGCGGAAATCGTGAAGAAGCCCGTGAACGTGCTCGGCTCGGGGCCGGCCGCAGCACCGGCGGCGGCGCTGAGCCTCATCCGCGAAGACGGTGACGGCGATGACAACCTCATCACGATCGACATGGGCGGAACCAGTCTCGATGTCTGCCTCATCCACGAGGGGCGCGCCACGATGTCCCGCGATATCCAGGTCGAGAATCAACCCATCGGCGTTCCCGCGGTCGACGTGGTCTCCGTCGGCGCGGGTGGAGGATCGATCGGTTGGCTCGACAACGGGGGTGCGCTGCGGGTCGGGCCGCGTTCCGCCGGCGCCCGGCCGGGGCCCGCGTCATACGACGCCGGGGGAACCGAGCCCACGGTCACGGATGCGAATGTCGCGCTGGGACTGCTCTCCCCCACCGCGTTCCTCGGCGGACGCCGCGATCTCCGCAAGGACCTCGCCGAGCGGGCCGTCGATGAAGCGGTAGCCACGCCTCTCGGCCTCACCACCGTTGAGGCCGCCGCAGGGATCATTCGCGTGGTGAACGCGAACATGGTCGCCGCGATCCGAGGGGTCTCCGTCGAACGCGGGATAGATCCGCGCAACTTCACGCTGATCGCCGGGGGCGGCGCCGGGGGCCTTCATGCCGTCGGACTGGCACGCGAGTTGGGCATGGCCTCCGTTCTCATTCCGCGTGAGGCCGGTACTCTCTGCTCCTACGGGATGACCGTGACCGACATTCGCCTCGACGAGACCGGCACCGGCCACGCACTCTCCGATCAGAGCGACCTCGCATCGATCGATACGCTGATCGACGGACTCGTCGGGCGCGTCCAGAGCCGACTCGAGGTCAACGGCATCGCCTCCGAGAACGTGGAGTTCGAGATCAGTGTGGACGCCCGCTACCCGGGTCAGGTCCATGAACTCACCATTCCATTCGCCTACGACCCGGCAACCGGGATCAGTGCAGCGATGGATGAGATCGTCCACCGCTTCAACGATGAGCACCGTCAGCAGTTCACCTATGCGCGTGAAGAGATGCCGGTCGAGTTCCTGCACTGGCGCGTGGCGGGAGTCGGCAGAGTCGCGTTCAGTCCCGGCAGTCCCGAGCCTTCGTCTGCCGCGACCGCGTCCGATGCCAGAGTGGCGACGGAACCGGCCTACTCGGCGGTGCTCGGCAAGGTGGTGGAGACGTCCTACTACGACTCGCTTCTCCTCAATCCCGGAATGACGGTCGAGGGACCGGCGGTGCTCCAGGCTCCGACGACGACGGTTCTCGTCGACGCAGGGGACGTCCTGACGGTACGGCCCGATGGAGGCTTCCTCATCACGATCGCCCCGAAGGACTGAGACGTTGACCGCGCGGGGAGGACTGCTGCCGCTCGGATCGAGCACGTCCCGCATCTGTCCTCGACACCGCTCCGGGGGTCCGGTCTCCAACCTGCCGCCGGCCCTCTCCGATCCCGACCTTTCTGATTCATGAACCGAAAGAAGAAGACAATGAACAACTCACGCAGACGAGTAGCCGTATCGCTTCTCACCATCACGGCATGTGCCGGACTCGCACTGACCGGCTGCAGCGCGGCAGACGACTCCGGCGGCGACCCGGGCTCACTGCACATCGGCGCATTCGTTCTGGCAACGGCCAACGCGTACGCTCAGCAGAACATGACCGGTGTCAAGGAGGCCGCCGAGGCAGCAGGCGACGTAAAGGTCACCTTCTTCGACGGAAAATTCAGCGGTCCGACACAACTCGCGCAGATCCAGGATGCCGTAGCCTCCGGAAAATACGATGGATTCGTCGTCTTCGCCAACGATGGCGTCGCCGTGATCCCCGGAGTCGAGGATGCCGCGGCCGCGGACATTCCGGTGGTCGCCGCCTATGCGCCCATCGGAGAGGACATCAACACCGCGAAGCCCCAGGTGGACGGCGTGATCGGCACGGTGTGGCACCCCAACGAGCCGGACGGACGTGCGATCGCCGACCTCACGATCGCCGCATGCAAGACGGAGCATGCGGATGCGGACCCCTGCAAGGTCGCATACGTCTCCGGAGGCAACGCGGTGCTTTTCGAGCAGGCGAAGCTGAAGGCTTTCGAGGCGCAGATCGGGCAGGCCGATGTCCCGATCAAGTTGGTCGCCCAGCAGGAGGGCAACTTCCTGGTGGAGGACGGGCGCAAGGCCGCGGAGAACATCATCCAAGCGAACCCCGATGTCGATGTGATCGCCACGTCGGCGGACCAGATGACCTACGGAGCCGAGCAGGCGGTCGAGGATGCCGGCCTCACTGGCATCTCGCTCATGGGCGT
>CAMFIY010000050.1 GCA_945952575.1 uncultured Leucobacter sp. | reverse complement strand
ACTCGGTGATGTGGTCGGAGCACTGCTCCTACAAGTCGTCGAAGATCTACCTGCGCCAGTTCGGCAGGAAGGTCAACGACCGGATGCGCGAGCGGCTGCTGGTCGGCATGGGCGAGAACGCCGGCGTGATCGACGTCGGCGAGGGCTGGGCGGTGACCTTCAAGGTCGAGAGCCACAACCACCCCTCGTACATCGAGCCGTTCCAGGGGGCGGCCACCGGCGTCGGCGGCATCATCCGCGACATCATCTCGATGGGCGCGCGCCCGGTCGCGGTGATGGATCAGCTGCGCTTCGGCGACATCGACGATCCCGACACCGCGCGGGTCGTGCACGGCGTCGTCTCGGGCATCTCCTCCTACGCGAACTGCCTCGGCCTGCCCAACATCGGCGGGGAGACCGTCTTCGACGGCGTGTACCAGGCGAACCCGCTGGTCAACGCGCTCGGCGTGGGCGTGCTGCGGCACGAGGATCTGCACACCGCGAACGCCTCGGGCCTCGGCAACAAGGTCGTGCTCTTCGGCGCCCGCACCGGCGGCGACGGGATCGGCGGCGCGTCGATCCTCGCCTCCGACACCTTCGCCGAGGGCGGCCCGACCAAGCGCCCCGCGGTGCAGGTGGGCGATCCCTTCGCGGAGAAGGTGCTGATCGAATGCTGCCTCGAGCTCTTCGCCGGCGATCTCGTCGAGGGCATCCAGGATCTCGGCGCAGCCGGCATCAGCTGCGCGACCAGCGAGCTCGCGGCGAACGGTGACGGCGGCATGTTCATCGAGCTCGACAGCGTGCTGCTGCGGGATCCCTCGCTCACTGCCGAGGAGATCCTGATGTCCGAGAGCCAGGAGCGCATGATGGCGGTCGTGGCCCCGGAGAAGCTGGACGCGTTCCTCGCGGTCACGAAGAAGTGGGACGTCGAGACGAGCGTGCTCGGCGAGGTCACCGACACCGACCGCCCCGTCATCAACTGGCGCGGCGAGGAGATCGTGAACGTCGATCCGTCGACCGTCGCGGTCGACGGCCCGGTCTACGAGCGCCCGGTCGCCTATCCCGGATGGATCGACGATCTGCAGGCCGCCGGCGTCGACGCCTCGGGCCTCGAGCGCTCCTCCGACCCCGCCGAGCTGCGCGCCCAGGTGCTCGCGGTCGCTTCGTCCCCCAACCAGGCCGACGTCTCGTGGGTCACGAACCAATACGACCACTACGTGCTCGGCAACACCGCCCTCTCGTTCCCGGACGGCGCCGGCATGATCCGCGTCTCGGAGGAGTCCGGGCTCGGGGTGGCCATCGCCACCGATGCGAACGGCCGCTACTGCCAGCTCGACCCCTACGCGGGCGCCCAGCTCGCGCTCGGCGAGGCGTACCGCAACGTCGCCGCCTCCGGCGCCGTGCCCACCGCGGTGACCGACTGCCTGAACTTCGGCAGCCCCGAGAATCCCGAGGTCATGTGGCAGTTCTCCCAGGCCGTCGAGGGGCTCTCCGACGCCTGCCTCGCACTCGAGGTGCCGGTCACGGGCGGCAACGTGTCGTTCTACAACCAAACCGGCGACACCCCGATCCATCCGACCCCGGTGGTCGGCGTGCTCGGGATCATCGACGACGTCGCCCGCCGAGTGCCCTCCGGCTGGCAGGATCAGGGCGAGCACCTCTACCTGCTCGGCACCACGCGAGATGAGCTCGACGGTTCGGCCTGGGCCGAGACCGTGCATCGGCACCTGGGCGGGCGACCCCCGCTCGCCCGGCTGGAGGACGAGCGCTCGCTGGCCGAACTGCTGCACGCGGCCGCGCAGGGCGGCCTCCTCTCGGCCGCGATCGACCTCTCCGAGGGCGGGCTGGCACAGGCGCTCGTCGAGGGCGCGCTGCGCTTCGGCGTCGGTGTGCGCGTGTGGATCGACGAGATCAGGTCGCGAGACGGCGTGGATGCCACGGCGGCGCTCTTCTCGGAGTCGCAGGGCCGCGTGCTGGTCGCCGTGCCGCACGAGGAGGACGTGAAGTTCCGCGGCCTCTGCGAGGGGCGCGGCTACCCGGTGATGAAGATCGGCGTGACCGATCTCTCAGGCGCGAATGCGGCGATCGAGGTGCAGGATCGCTTCACGCTGCCGCTCGGCGAGCTGGGCGCGGCGCACCGGGCCACGCTCCCCGAGCGCTTCGGCGCGGTGATCGGCTAGATCTGCCCAGCGCTTGCCCAGGAGGGCGTGGAATCCTGGGTGGTGAGCCGAGTAGCCGAGGCTCTGGGACGAAGGTCAAGTACCCCACCTGCGACAAGACTTGCCACAGGAGGCAGTCATGTTGGCATGGATCGTTCTGATCGTTTCGGGCGTGCTGGAGGCCATCTGGGCCACGGCGCTCGGCAGATCCGCCGGGCTCACGAAACTGGTCCCGTCGATCGTCTTCGTTGTCGGGCTCATCGCGAGCATGGCCGGTCTCGCCTTCGCGATGCGCGAGATCCCGACCGGCACGGCTTATGCCATCTGGGTCGGGATCGGGGCGTCTCTCACCGTCGTCTATGCGATGATCACCGGAGCCGAGGCGATCAGCCTCATCAAGGTCGCCCTGATCCTGGTGCTGGTGGGCTGCGTGGTGGGCCTGAAGCTCGTGAGCGACGCCGGTCACTGAGTCGCCGCGTCAAGGACCCTTTGAGAGTTCGACTAGGATTCCAGTCGGGGGGTCAGTCCCTGACTGAGCAGTAAGGAAGAAACATATGCAGAAATTGAAGCGATTCGGCGTCGGCGGTATCGCCGCTGCCGGTGCGACCGCACTGGTGCTGGGCCTGAGCAGCGCTCCGGCGATGGCCGTCGGCACGTTCGATACGAACCCTCCGACGATCAGCGCCCCCACGAGCACCTACCTCCCGGCGTCGACCTCGTCATCCGGCAAGGATGTTCCGTTCAAGGTCACCTTCTCCGGGCCCGGCGCTCCCTACACGTACGCATGGGGTGACGCGAAGACCTCGATGGTCGCGCGGAACACGAAGATCAAGTCGTCCTACGTGCAGAAGACCTTCAGACTCTACCCGGTGACGTACAACCCGAGCACACCGGGCACCTACTCCTTCACCGGGAAGATCTACGGATACATCACGACGCCCGGCAAGTACCGCATGTCGGTTCCGGTGATCCAGAAGAACGGCGGCACGGCAGTCGCGACCCACTCGGCGAAGAAGGACATCGTCGTCAGGTCGAGCCCGACCTTCTCGAAGGCGCGGACCAGCGTCATGGCCAGCGGCATCGCGGGACGCACCTGGAACGTCCCGGTGACCGCGCCCTACTACCAGGTGGGCGCCAAGGCGGCCATCTACGCGAAGCTCAAGGGTCAGAAGAGCTATCACAAGGTCACTACGGCGAGGACCCTGGCGAACTACACCTCCGGTTCGTCGAAGACCACGCTGAAGCTCTCGGGCACCTACACGAAGACGGGCACGCGCCTGTACGTGAAGGTCACGAGCGCGCCCTACGCGCCGGGGTACCAGACCGCCAGCGCCGTCATCACCAGGAGGTAGTCGCTACTCTCCGGCCTCCGGCCGGTGGACTCGCGGGGTCGTCGCCTTCGGGCGGCGGCCCCGTTCGGCTTTTCGCATGCCGCGTGCGATTCCGGGTCGGGCCCAGGGTTGCAACTGCTTCACCGTGATCAAATAGATAGCTTCATAAGCTTTCGGATCCCTATCCAGTGACTGAATCCGCCAAGTAGTCCCATACGATTCGAACGGGAGAGATTCCCTGACTTGAACGTAAGGACTCACGTATGCAGAAGATGAAGAAGCTCGGGCTCGGCAGCGCCGCCGCGACCGGGGCGGTAGCGCTCGTCCTGGGCCTCGGCAGCGCGCCCGCGATGGCGCTCGGCTCGTTCGACGAACCGATGACCCTCACGGGGCCGTCATCGGTCTCGTTGCCCACGAGCGACTACAAGGATCTCACCTACGACTTCCAATTCACCGGCCCCACCGACGGAGTCACCTATGCGGCCGAGACGAAGTCGAAGATGATCGCGCGCAACACGGCGATCCGCCCGTCCTATGTCGGGAAGTATTTCGCTCTCGCCGAGGCCGAGGGCAACATCACCCCTGACACCCCCTACGGGATCCCCGCATCGGTGCATTTCGACGGGACGACACCCGGCAAGTATCAGCTCTCGGTCTCGGTGAGGCAGAGCCCGAGCGATGTGGCGCGTACCGTCACCAAGGACGTCACGGTGAAGGCGAACACCAAGTTCTCCAAGAGCATCACGCGGGTCTCCTCGCCGTCGGTGCGCGTCGGCAGCGCACGGACGATCACGGTCAAGGCGCCGTACTACCAGGTCGGCGCGACCGTCTACGCGTACTACAAGGCCTCCGGGCAGACGACCTACAAGAAGGTCGCCAGCGCGAAGCTCGTGAACTCCTCGGTGTCGTACGCGAAGGCATCGATCCGCGTCTCGGGGAAGTACACGAAGACGAGCGGACGGTTCTACTTCAAGGTGGCGGCCGCGCCGTACGCCGGCAGCTATCAGACGGCGTCGGTCGCCGCTCGGATCGTGAGGTCCTGACCGGCGAAGCAGACCTGCGGGCGTTCGCCTGCGGACGGGGTCGTCGCCCTCGGGCGACGACCCCGTCTCTCTCGCCTCGCTTCTCTCATCGTCCGGATACGGCTAGGCTATTCTGGGATACAAGATGGTCGACGAGAGGCTGCGCATGCGAAGGACGAGGAGGCTGGCACTCGGTGGTGTCGCCGCAGCGGGCACCGCGGCACTCGTGATCGGGCTCACGGTTCCCGCGTCGGCCGCGGGGCCGACTTTCGGAGGCCTCGTCGTGAGCGGCCCGGCGAGCGCCGTCCTTCCCCCGCACTACGCGGGCAGAGTGGATCTGAAAGTCCGCTTCGACGGGCCGAGCGGCAGCGGCATCTCCTACTCGGTCTCGCAGAAGAGCGCGCGCCCGATCGCACGGAACGCGGGCATCCGCGCATCGTATGTGCGACCCGCGCCCTCGATCTACGGCGCGGATCGCACGAACGCGATCGCACCGGGAGTTCCGAAGACGTTCTTCATCGAACCCTACGGCGGGGCCGTCGCCGATGCGACCACTCCGGGCCGGTACCGTGCGACCGTCACGGTGGCCCAGATCGCGGACGGTCGGAAGCAGACGCTGACGAACGAGACCTACGCCGTCACCCTCAACGCGAACGTCGGCTACTCCAAGGAGCGGACGGGCCGCAGCGGCACTCCGCGCGCCGGCAAGGTCTTCTCGGTCACGGTGAAGGCACCCTACTACCAGGTCGGCGCGAAGGTGACCGCGTTCGTCAAGCTCAAGGGCAAGAAGGTGTTCGCGAAGACCGCCTCGGGCACGCTGAAGACGGGGACCCGGTCGCGTTCGGTGGCGACGGTGAAGATCCCGGCCAAGTACGTCAGGAGCGGCGCGAAGTACTACTTCAAGGTCGCCGCTGCCCCCTACGCGGGCGGTTACACGAGCGCAATGTATCGGATCGGCTGAGCTTCACCCGGCGAGCAGCGGTTCGACGCGGGCGACGATCGCCCGGTGCAGTTCCTCGACCGGCAGGACCGCATCGAGCACGAGGAAGCGATGCGGCTCTGCCGCCGCGAGCGCGAGGAAGCCGTCGCGAACACGGCGGTGGAACTCGGCGGCCTCCCGTTCGAGGCGATCGGCCCGGTCTCCGGCGGCGGCGCGTCGTTCGGCGGCGAGCTCGGGGCTGACATCGAGCAGGACGGTCAGCACCGGCCAGAGACCTTCGCTCGCCCACTCGCTGAGGCCGCGGATCTCCTCCGCTTCGAGGGGGCGACCGGCGCCCTGGTAGGCGAGCGATGAATCGATGTATCGATCCTGCACGACAGCGGCGCCGCGGGCGAGCGCCGGCCGCACGACCTCCGCGACGTGCTGCGCGCGATCGGCCGCGTAGAGCATCGCCTCGGCACGGGGGGAGACGTCGGATCCGTGCAGGAGCAGTTCGCGCAACGCGGCGCCGAGCGGTGTCCCGCCCGGCTCGCGCGTGCGTACCACCTCGATCCCCTGCTGCTCGAGCCACCCGGCCAGGAGCGCAGCCTGGGTGCTCTTGCCTGCGCCGTCGCCGCCCTCGAGGGTGATGAACAGGCCGGTCATGACTCTTTCTTGGCGGCCGGTTTCTTCGCGGCCGGCTTCTTGGCGGCGGGTTTCTTCGCCGGAGCCTTGCGGGCCGGAGCCTTGCGCTTCACCGGGCCCTTGGCCCGCTTGATCGCGAGGAGCTCCGCGGCGCGTTCGAATGTGATGTCTTCGACGCTGTCGCCCCGCGGGATCGTGGCGTTGGTCTCCCCGTCGGTGACATAGGGGCCGAAGCGCCCGTCCTTCACCTTGATCGGTTTGCCGCTCACCGGGTCCGCGTCGAACTCCTTGAGCGCCGCGCTCGCCTTGCGGGCGCCGTACTTCGGCTGGGCGAGGATCTCGATCGCCGCCGGGAGGTCGACCGTGAAGATCGCATCCTCGCTCGCGAGTGAGCGGGTGTCGGTGCCCTTCTTCAGGTATGGGCCGTAGCGACCGTTCTGTGCCGTGATCTCGGCACCGGACTCCGGGTCGACGCCGACGAGCCGGGGCAGGTCGAGCAGTGCAGCCGCGGTGTCGAGATCGATGGTCGCAGGATCCATCGTCTTGAAGAGCGACGCCGTGCGTGCCTTGGCGCCCTTGGGCAACTCCTCCCCCTCGTCCGGGAGCTCGGTGACGTAGGGGCCGAATCTGCCGTTCTTCGCAGCGATGCGCTTGCCGGTGACCGGGTGCAATCCGACGATCCGATCCTCGAGCGGCTCGGCGTCCGCGAGTTCGTGTGCCTTCGCCGGCGTGAGTTCGTCGGGGGCGAGCCCGTCGGGGATGTTCACGCTGCGCGGCTTCAGCACACCGTCCTCGCCGACCTCGCACTTGTCGTCGAAGACCTCGAGGTAGGGGCCGTATTTGCCGTTGCGCAGCGAGATCGCATCGTCGATCTTCACGGTGTTGATGGCGCGTGCGTCGATCTCGCCGAGATTGTCGACGACGCCGCGCAGCCCGGGGTGGTTGTCGGTGCCGAAGTAGAACTCGCGCAGCCAGTTCGCTCGATTCGCCTCACCGGCGGCGATGCGGTCGAGGTCGCCCTCCATCTCGGCGGTGAAGTCGTAGTCGACCAGGGCGGCGAAATGCTCTTCGAGCAGGCGCACCACCGAGAGGGCGACCCAGCTCGGGACGAGCGCCTGACCCTTCTTCGTGACGTAGCCGCGATCCGAGATCGTGCTGATGATCGCCGCGTACGTCGACGGGCGGCCGATCCCGAGCTCCTCGAGCCGCTTGGTCAGGCTCGCCTCGGTGTAGCGCGGGGGCGGCGTGGTCTCGTGCCATTTCGCTTCGGGCTCGACGATCCCGAGCTGCTGCCCCTCCGACAGCTGCGGCAGCGTGACGTTCTGCTCGGCCTCGCGCCGCTTCTCGTCCTTGCCCTCCTCATAGGCCAGTAGGAAGCCGGGGAAGGTGATGACGGTACCGCTCGCGGTGAACTCGGCGGCGGTCGGCTTCGCGTTGCCGTCCTCGGGGACGTCGACGCGAAGCGTGACGGTATCGGTCGACCCCTTCGCGTCCGCCATCTGGCTGGCGACGGTGCGCTTCCAGATCAGCTCGTAGAGAGCGAACTCGCCCTGGTTCAGCTTCGACTTGAGCTCGCCGGGCCGCACGAAGGTGTCGCCCGCCGGCCGGATCGCCTCGTGCGCCTCCTGAGCGCCTTTCGCCTTGCCCGTGTACACCCGAGGCGCAGCGGGAACCGTCTCCGCCCCGTAGAGCGCCGCCGCCTGGGTGCGCGCCGCATTGATCGCCTGCTTCGACAGCGTGGGCGAGTCGGTGCGCATATAGGTGATGTAGCCGTTCTCGTAGAGCGACTGCGCGAAGGACATGGTCTGGCGCGAGCTGTAGCGCAGCTTGCGGGAGGCCTCCTGCTGGAGCGTCGAGGTGGTGAACGGTGCGGCCGGGCGCCGCGTATGCGGCTTGGTCTCGATGGAGAGGACGTGGGCCGGCAGGTCATCGCCGAGCCGTGCGGCGAGCGCTTCGGCACGCGCCTGCTCGAGACGGATCACGCTCGTCGACTTCGCCTTGAGCTCGCCTCGATCGGTGAAATCGCCGCCGGCGGCCAGCCGCTGCCCGTCCAGACGCACGAGACGGGCTTCGAAGGAGGTCGGGTCCTTCGCATCCGCATCGGGCACGAACGTCGCGCTGAGATCCCAGTACTCGCTCGCGACGAAGGCGAGACGCTCGCGCTCGCGGTCGACGACGAGCCTGGTCGCCGCCGACTGCACACGGCCGGCGGAGAGTTTCGGCCCGACTTTGCGCCAGAGCACCGGCGAGATGTCGTATCCGTAGAGCCGGTCGAGGATGCGCCGGGTCTCCTGCGCATCGACGAGCGCGAGATCGAGATCGCGCGTGTTGGCCTGCGCCTCTGCGATGGCATCCTTCGTGATCTCGTGGAACACCATGCGACGTACCGGGACCTTGGGCTTCAGCACCTCGAGCAAGTGCCAGGCGATGGCTTCGCCTTCGCGGTCCTCATCAGTGGCGAGCCACAGCTCGTCCGCATCCTTCAGCGCCCGCTTGAGCTCGGTGACCGTCTTGCGCTTGTTGTCGTTGACCACGTAATACGGAGCGAAGTCATGATCGACGTCGACCGCGAAGCGGCCGAACGGGCCTTTCTTGAGTTCCGCGGGCAGATCCGACGGGTCGGCGAGATCACGGATGTGGCCCACCGAAGCGATCACCTCGTACTCATCGCCGAGGTACCCGCCGATAGTCTTCGCCTTGGTCGGCGACTCGACGATCACGAGCTTCTTGGTCGACACCGGTCTCCTTCTGACAAGTAGCGTGTTGAGGCAACACTCTGGCACAACTTTATGGCAACGATGGCCCAGCGTGTGCGCGAGCGTGTGTCGTGCCGAGCATAGTCCCCGCGCTCGCACGGATACGAACCCGACCGGTGTCGTCGTCCAGCCGGCACTCCTCGAACCGCGCCCCCGCCGTCTCGAGTACCCGCCGGGCCAGCTCGCAGGGCTCGGCGTCGATCCATCCCGAGGCGGCGTCCGCTGCCGCGAGCGCCGCCGCATCGGCGGCCCCGTCGAGCCGGTGCCGGGTCTCCAGCGTCGAAGCGGCCGCGACGACCGGCAGCGCGAGCAGGAGCGCTGCGGCGGCGCAGCCGAGCACCGCCGGGGTGCTCACTGGACCACCGCCGCCTCGCTCGCCTCACTCACTGCCGCGCAGGCGGTGGCGCTGACCGCGATCGCAGAGAGCAGCCCGCCCACGGGATGCATCCGGAGCGCGATGCAGAGCAGGGGCCCGTCTCGCGAACGGGTGACCCCGATGCCGGATCCGAGCCCCGCGAGACGCTGTCTCGCCGCCGGCATGTCACCGCGAGCCTCGAGTCGCGCAACTTCTGCCGCTGCCGAAGCGAGCGTCACCCTGTGGGTCGCGAGCAGGATCGATCCGACGGCGAGCATCAGCACGGCCAGGAGTACCGGCAGCGCGAGAGCGAACTCGGCGGTCACCGCTCCGCGATCACCCGGCGGAACCGAGCGCATTCTGCACCAGATCGACGAGCATCTGGCGGATCTCCCCCGAACGCATGATCGCCACGAGCAGACCGGCGAACGCGACCGCCCCCATGATGACCACCGCATACTCCGCCGTGACGGCGCCGCGATCATCTGCGAGCGCCCCCGCCGGGTGCTGAGCCACCGAGTCCGCCGGAACCGCGGGCAGGCCGGTCCCGGAATCAGCCCCCGAGAGATCGGCCACGCGCGGCGTACGCGCAAGCTTCGGCGAGGGCGACCAGGCGGCATGCACCCAGGCGGCAACCCGCGCGGGAGCGGTGACCGGCGCGGCCGAGTCTCCCGATCGATCGGAAACCAGTGTGAGATGAGCGGTCATCAAAGACTCCTCGTTCTAGCGGCACGGCCCCGGCGGTTGCCGGTGCCTCTATGCTCGCGGTTCTCAGTGGCAGGCGGGTCGGGGAGGTGCGAATCCGGGGAATCTGTGGAGAACTCGTGGAGATGGTCGGTTGTGCACGCAGTATCTCGACGACGGATCCCGCCTGCGTGACGCCTGCATCCGGCGCGAAGCCCACGACTCGCGACCACGCCGCCCCGTGTCTGCAGCGACACCGCACCGTCGTCGGATTCACGATCCCGCGCCGAAGACAGCCATCAATGCGGGCACCACTCCGAGCAGCACGAACGCCGGTAGCACGCAGACCCCGAGCGGAATGAGGACTCGCACGCCGAGCCGCTCCGCCGCTCGTTCGAGCGCGGCCTGCGCGCGATCTCGCGCGACCGCGGCCTCTCGCAGCAGGCTCGGCACGATCGCCGAGCCCAGCGAGTCCGCCTCCTCCAGCACACGCACCACCTCGCCGCCCGGGGCCAGCCCGTCGAGGTGCACCCATTCCGCGCGGGCGAGATCGGCGGCATCCACGGCAAGACGCAGAGCTGCGGCCGACGAACCGGCACCGGAGAGGCCGATCGCGACGAGTTCGAACTCCCATCCGGCGATCCAGTCGGTCTCCGCGAGGCGCCGAGTGAGTGCGCCCGCCCAGCGCACCCCCGACGCGAACAGCACTGCGCCGAGCAGCATCACCGCCCAGCCGAGCGGAGCGCCGAGCGGACGGAGAGGGTCGAAGCCGAGCAGCCAGCTCAGCAGCAGGCCGACCGGAGGCAGCGAGGAGATGAGTCTGATCGTCGCCCGCGGCCCGGCGAGCAGCACGGACCGTCGCTCCGACACCCGCGCGAGGGAGCGCATCGACCTCCCGAAGCGATCGAGCGTGGAGGCGAGGGGCGCACCGCTCTCCTCCGAGACCCGCCAGGCCGCGGCCAGCACCCGCCACTCGGGCCCGCCGGCGTCGGCCAGTGCCGAGGCTGTATCCGCTCCGGCATCGAGCCGCTCGGAGATCCGGTGCAGCACGTGCGGCCCGGAGCCCTCCGCGCCGACCTCCGCCTCGCGGGTCAATCGCCGCCAGACCTGCACTGCCGGGACTCCGCCGCGCAGCAGCGCCGCAGCTCGCTGCGCCAGACGCCGCGCATCCGCCTGCTCGCGCATCCGAGCGTCCTTCGGGATCATCTTCGCCGGGAACCAGCTCCTCACGCCGACACCGTTTCAATCTCGAGGCCGTCCGCACCGAGTTTCAGCCGTCCGATCCCCGAGATCCGCCGCCCCTCGCCCGCCCGCTCGAGGTGGACCACCACGTGCAGGGCGGAGACCGCCTGCCGCCCGAGCGCCGCGGGGTCGAGACCGGCGAGCGCCCCCAGCGCTTCGAGCCTCGCCGGCACGCCCCTGAGCCGGCTGGCGTGCAGGGTCGCCGCGCCGCCGTCGTGCCCGGTATTGAGCGCGGAGAGCATCGTCACGAGTTCGGCGCCGCGGCACTCGCCCAGTACGAGCCGGTCCGGGCGCATGCGCAGTGCTTCTCGCAGCAGCTGCTCGAGCGAGACCTCTCCCGCCCCCTCGATGTTCGGCTGCCGCGCTTCGAGGGCGACGTGATGGGGGTGTGCGGGCCGCAGCTCCGCAAGATCTTCGATCGTGACGATGCGCTCGCCGCCGGGAACGAGGTCGAGAAGTGCGGAGAGCATTGTCGTCTTACCGCTCGCCGTGCCGCCGGTGATCAAGAGGTTGCGTCGCTCCAGGACCGACGTCCTCAGAAAGTCGGCGATCCTGCGGTCGCAGAGCCCGCCGGCGACGAGCCGTCTGAAGTCGGGCGGCTCGGTGCGCGGGAGCCGGATCGACACGACCGGCCCGGCGACGGCGATGGGCGGCAGCACCGCGTGCACGCGGATCCCCTCCCCGATCTGCACGTCGGCGCACGGATGCAGCTCGTCGAGGTGACGCCCGCCCGCGGCGATCAGACCGACCGCCAGCCGTCGCACCGCATCGGCCGACGCCT
>CAMFIY010000049.1 GCA_945952575.1 uncultured Leucobacter sp. | reverse complement strand
GTCCTGCGGCTGCGCGCGTCGAAGGGGATGGTGCTCGATGCCGAGGACCACGACACCTGGAGCGCGGGTTCGTTCTTCACCAACCCGATCGTCTCGGGGCGTTTCGCGGGCGAGCTTCCGGCCGGCGCTCCGCGCTTCCCGGTGTCGGGGGATGAGCCGGAGGCCGCGATCACCAGCCTCGACGAGCTCGCGGCCGGTCTGCCGCTCCGGTTGCCCCGACCCTCGAGCGAACGTCGGGTGAAGCTCTCCGCGGCCTGGCTGATCCAGCACGCCGGGATCGAGCGCGGCTTCCGCCTGCCCGGCTCGGGTGCGGCGATCTCCTCGAAGCACACGCTCGCGATCACGAACCGCGGCGGAGCGTCGGCCGCCGATGTCGCTCAGCTCGCGCGCTACGTCGTGCAGCGAGTGCAGTCCGAGTTCGGTGTGATCCTGGCCCCGGAACCCAATCTGTACGGCCTGGAGCTCTAGAGGTATTCGCTAGCCCGAGTGAGATGGAATTGTCGATATCTCACAATCTCGGGTCGGTCGCTTTCGGCTTCGCGTTGTGGGATGCGGGCCCGATTCTTGAGGCACTCAGGCCGCAGGTCTAGCGTGGCAGCACTGCTGCGGTCGTGCCGGGGAGGCACGATGCAGCGCACCCGCGTGCCAGAGGAGCAGACATGAGCAGCACCCCCCGCATCGACACCGCAGTGGTCGGCGACGCCCTCCTGGGCAAGTGGAAGGCCGAGCGGCTCGAAGGCCGCCGGGTGGCGGCGGATCCGCGGTTCCAGACGATCCCGGGCCAGTCGATGGAGGATCACCGCGCCCGCGCGTTCGAGCAGCTGCACGGGTTGGTCGCCGAGGAGGCGATCCAGCGCGCCTTCCCGGGCGATCTCGGCGGGAGCGACAACCATGGCGGCAACATCGCCGCCTTCCAGGAGCTCGTCTTCGCGGATCCGTCCCTGCAGATCAAGAGCGGTGTGCAGTGGGGGCTCTTCGGCGCCGCGATCCTGCACCTCGGTACCCGGACGCACCACGAGAAGTGGCTGCCCGACGTGATGAGCCTCAAGCTGCCGGGTGCGTTCGCGATGACCGAGATCGGGCACGGCTCCGATGTCGCCTCGGTAGGGACCACGGCGACGTACGATCCGGAGGCCGAGGAGTTCGTGATCCACACGCCGTTCCGCGGCGCGTGGAAGGAGTTCCTCGGCAACGCGGCGCTGCACGGCCAGGCCGCCGTGGTCTTCGCCCAGCTCATCACCCGAGGGGTGAACCACGGCGTGCACGCGTTCTTCGTGCCGATCCGCACGCCCTCCGGCGACATGATGCCGGGCGTCGGATCCGAGGACGACGGGGTCAAGGGCGGCCTGAACGGTATCGACAACGGCCGGCTGCACTTCACCCAGGTGCGGATCCCGCGCGAGAACCTGCTGAACCGCTACGGCGACGTGGCCGCCGACGGTACTTACTCCTCGCACATCGAGAGCCCGGGGCGCCGCTTCTTCACGATGATCGGCACGCTCGTGCAGGGGCGGGTGTCGCTCGACGGATCCGCAGCCAACGCGATGAAGGCCGCGCTCGCCATCTCGCTGCGCTACGCCAGCGAGCGGCGGCAGTTCCCGGGGCCCGACGGACGCGAGACCGTGCTGCTCGACTACGGGCTGCACCAGCGGCGGCTGCTGCCGCGCCTCGCCGAGACCTACGCGATGACGTTCGCGGGCAATCGTCTGCTCGAGACCTTCGACGAGGTGTTCTCGGGCAGCAACGACACCGACGAGAACCGCGAGGATCTCGAGACGCTCGCGGCGGCGCTCAAGCCGCTCTCCACCTGGGCGGCGCTCGAGACGCTGCAGGAAGCGCGCGAGGCGTGCGGCGGTGCCGGTTTCATCGCGAAGAATCGACTGACCGGACTGCGCGCGGACCTCGACATCTACGTGACGTTCGAGGGCGACAACAACGTGCTGCTGCAGCTCGTCGGCAAGCGCCTGCTCACGGACTACGCCGCGCAGTTCGCCGGCGGCGACAAGGCGGCGCTCGCGAAGGCCGCCGCCGACCAGCTGGGCGACCGGGTATCCCGCTTCGGGCTGCGGCAGCTCGGGCAGAGCATCGCGGATCTCGGCCTGGTGGCGCGCTCGGTCGAGGGCGTGCGGGATGCCGCGACGCAGCGCGCCCTGCTGACCGACCGCGTGCAGACGATGATCGCCGAGGTCGCCGGTGCGCTGCGCTCGGCGACGAAGGACCTGCCGAAGCCGGAGCGCGCGGCGCGATCCGCCGCCGCGTTCAACGCGCAGCAGGCCAAGCTGATCGAGGCCGCTCGGGCGCACGGCGAGCTGCTCGAATGGGAGGCGTTCACGGAGGCGCTGGCGGGTTTCGAAGGGGACACGCTCACGGTGATGACCTGGCTGCGGGATCTCTTCGGCCTCGGACTGATCGAGAAGCACGCCTCGTGGTACCTCGTGCACGGCCGCCTCTCGGGCGCGCGGGTCGAGGCGGTCACCGCCTACATCGACCGCCTGCTCGGCCGGATCCGCGAGCAGGCGCTCGACCTGGTCGCGGCGTTCGGCCTGACCCCGGAGCTGTTGCGCGCGGAGATCGCGACGGGCATCGAGGCGGAGCGGCAGGCGGAGGCGCAGGCCTATGTCGACGCCCGCGTCGCCGAGGGCACCTGGCCGGTGCACGAGAAGGATCTGCGCAAGGCCGCGAAGGCGGCCGCGAAAGCCGGGCGGGCCGGCGAGGCGGCTCCCGCCGCCGCGGCCGCGCGGCCCTAGGCTGGAGGGCATGACCGAGCACACCGCGAAGCACTCCGCCAGCCCAGCCGCGCCCCTGCGCACCCTCTACCCGGCGATCGAGCCCTACGCGCACGGCATGCTCGGCGTCGGCGACGGGCACGAGGTGTACTGGGAGGCCTGCGGCAATCCGGAGGGCAAGCCGGTCGTGTTCCTGCACGGCGGCCCGGGCGGCGGCTGCTCGCCCGACCACCGGCGCTACTTCGACCCGCAGAAGTACCGGATCGTGCTCTTCGACCAGCGCGGCTGCGGGCGCAGCACGCCGCACGCGAGCGCGCCCGGCGCCGACCTCAGCACCAACACCACCTGGCACCTGGTCGAGGACATCGAGCGGATCCGCACCCATCTCAGCATCGACCGCTGGCAGGTGTTCGGCGGCTCCTGGGGCTCGACCCTGGCGCTGGCCTACGCCGAGACCCATGCCGACCGCGTCACCGAACTGATCCTGCGCGGGATCTTCACGCTGCGGGGGAGCGAGATCCGCTGGTTCTACCAGGAGGGGGCCTCGCAGCTCTTCCCCGACGTCTGGGAGGAATATCTCCGGGCGATCCCCGAGGCCGAGCGCGGAGACCTCGTCGCGGCCTACCACCGTCGTCTCTTCGACGCGGATCCCGCCGTCCACGTGCCGGCCGGCGTGGCCTGGACGGTGTGGGAGAACTCGACCATCCGGCTCCTCCCCGACGAGGCCGCGATCGCGGCGGCACGCGCCGACGAGGCGGCCGCGGTCGCCTTCGCCCGCATCGAGAACCACTACTTCACGAACGGCGGCTGGATGGAGGACGGCCAGCTGATCCGCGATGCGGCGGAGAAGCTGGCCGGCATCCCGGCGGTCATCGTGCAGGGCCGCTACGACGCGTGCACGCCTCCGCAGACGGCGTGGGATCTGCACCGCGCCTGGCCGGACGCCGGGTTCCACATGATCCCCGATGCCGGTCACGCCGCGAGCGAGCCGGGCATCGTCGACGCGCTCGTGCGCGCCACCGACGGCTTCGCCTGATCCCTCCGCCCCGGATCCGACGCGCAACCGTTACGGACCGTTCACCCTCGGCGCGCGTGTCGCCGCAGCTCGATCGCGGATTCCGGGCGTAGCGTGTTGCTCATCGGGCACAGCGCCCGGTCAGGGAGGCCGCGCCGCCCTGAAAGCGGAACGGCCACCTGCTGAACCGGAACACCCGGGCAGAAGGAGTCACCGTGGCCACCACACCGCAGCACGACACCACCAGCAGCGTCGAAGACGGCAGCCATGAGTCGCTGCCGCAGGGCGAGCGCACCTACGTGCTCGACACCTCGGTGCTGCTGAGCGATCCGGGTGCGATCTTCCGCTTCGCGGAGCACGCGGTCGTCCTGCCCGTCGTCGTGATCACCGAGTTGGAGAAGAAGCGCCACGATCCCGAGATCGGCTACTTCGCCCGCCGCGCGCTGCGCCTGCTCGATTCGCTCCGGGAGAAGCATCTGCGCCTCGACTTCCCCGTGCCCGTCGGGGAGGAGGGCGGCACGCTCCGCGTCGAGCTGAACCACACGAACCCCGAGGCGCTGCCCAGCGGGATGCGGCTCGGCGACAACGACACGCGGATCCTCGCCGTCGCCCAGAATCTGGCGGCCGACGGGCTCGACGTGTCGGTCGTGTCCAAGGACCTGCCCATGCGCGTCAAGGCGGCCGCGCTCGGCCTGGGCGCCGAGGAGTACCGCGCCGAACTCGCCACCGACGACTCCTACAGCGGGGTCGCCGAGCTCGAGCTCGACGAGGAGCAGATGAGCGCGCTGTGGGAGGACGAGCGGCTGGACGATGTGCCGGGCCTGGCCACGCTCCCGCTCGGCACCGGCCTGATCCTGAACTCCCCGCGCGGATCCGCCCTCGGCCGGGTGGACGCGAAGCGGGACGGCGCGGGATCGCTGCGGCTCGTGCGCGGCGACCGCGAGGTCTTCGGCGTCCATGGTCGCAGCGCCGAGCAGCGGATCGCGATCGACCTGCTGCTCGACACGCAGGTCGGGATCGTCTCGCTCGGCGGCCGCGCCGGCACCGGCAAGTCGGCGCTCGCGCTCGCCGCGGGCCTCGAGGCGGTGCTGGAGCGCCAGCAGCATCGCAAGGTGATGGTGTTCCGCCCGCTCTACGCGGTCGGCGGTCAGGAGCTGGGCTACCTCCCCGGCGATCAGCAGGAGAAGATGAACCCCTGGGGCCAGGCGGTCTTCGATACGCTCGGTTCCATCGTCTCGCCCAATGTGCTCGACGAGGTGATCGCGCGGGACCTCGTCGAGGTGCTGCCGCTCACGCACATCCGCGGCCGCTCGCTGCACGACGCCTTCGTGATCGTGGACGAGGCGCAGTCGCTCGAGCGGAACGTGCTGCTGACGATGCTCAGCCGGATCGGTCAGAACTCGCGGGTGGTGCTGACGCACGATGTGGCGCAGCGCGACAACCTGCGCGTCGGCCGTCATGACGGCATCGCCGCAGTCATCGAGAAGCTCAAGGGGCATCCGCTCTTCGGGCACGTCACCCTCACCCGCAGCGAGCGGAGCGACATCGCCGCGCTCGTCACCGACCTGCTCGAAGAGTAGTCGCTCGCCGATGAGTCGCAACACGCCGCATCATCCAACGGGGATGCGGCGTGTTGCGACGCTTCGATGCATGGCTTCCGGACCCTGAGCCTGTCGGCGGGCCCGGGGTTCCAGCGACCCGGGCGGCGTAGGCTGAGCGGGTGACCGAGAACTCCGCGAAGACCGTCGAAGAGCTGCTGCCCGAGTCGATGCTGCGGGGGTTCAGAGAGCGGGCCCCGCGCTACGACGCCGAGAACGCGTTCTTCCACGAGGACCTCGCGGAACTGCGCGCAGCCGGCTACCTGGCCGCGCCGGTGCCGGTCCGGCTCGGCGGCGCCGGTCTCGGCCTCGAGCGGCTGGTCGCCGCCCAGCGCCGGCTCGCCGCGCACGCTCCGGCGACCGCCCTCGGCGTGAACATGCACCTGGTCTGGGTGCAGGTCGCCCGCTTCCTCGGGGATCGCGTGCGGGGCGCCGACGATTCGGGCCCGCTCGACTGGGTGCTGCGCGATGCGGTCGCCGGCGAGATCTTCGCGTTCGGCATCTCCGAGGCGGGGAACGAGGCCGTGCTGATGGACTCCGGATCCTCGGCCGAGCCGCTGGGCGAGGGCGAGGGCTACCGGGTCACGGGCACCAAGATCTTCACCACGCTCTCGCCGGTGTGGACCCGGCTCGGCGTCCATGCGCGTGTACGCTCGGGCGCCGTCGCGCCAGACGAGCCCGCGGCGGGCTCGAAGGGGGATCCGCACCTGGGTGCCGCCGACGGTGACGAGGCGAGCCTCGTCTTCGGCTTCGTCCGGCGGGACGCCGGCGAGATCGCCGAGGGCTCGATCTCGCACCCGGGCACGTGGAACCCGCTGGGCATGCGCGCCACGCAGAGCTGGACCACGCGGCTCGAGGGCGTTCGGGTCGCCGAGTCGGACGTCGCCGCGCGCATCGCGCCCTTCGACGGCAGCGATCCGCTGGTGCTCGCCATCTTCTCGTCCTTCTCCGTGCTCACCGCCGCGGTGTACGCCGGCATCGCGGACCGCGCGCTGGAGCTGGCTGCGGAGTCGGCGCGGCGCCCGGCGCGACGCCCTGACGGGAGCGATGGGATCCGCTTGGACGATCCGGACGTCTCCGCCCGCCTCACCGCTGCGATCCTGGACCACCGTGCATCCCTGGACGCACTCGCGATGCTCGCCCGAGACGTCGATGAGGCGCGCGCGCGGGACGATTGGTTCCTCGCCCTCGCGGCGGCCCGGAACCGGGTGACGGACGAGGCGCGACGGGCCGTGGACGTGGCGATGCGGCTCGTCGGCGCGAGCGGATTCCAGGCCGACGGCGAGCTGGCGCGACTCTACCGGGATGTGCTCGCGGGGCTCTTCCATCCCTCCTCCTCGCGGGCGCTGGCGAGCACGGTGCGCGGTTCGATCTCGGGGTGAGTTCTTCTCCGCGACAGAAGAATCGGGCAATTTCTACGAAATCAGTGCCTTGATGGAGATTCTCATTCGATATTCGTCGTGATACAGTCGAATTGCTGACGTAATCGCGCATTCTGAAATGATGAGCACCGGCTCATCCGCGTCGTCGGCCTCGTTGGAGTGATACCCGTGACCGCCCCAGGCCACACCCCGAGCGCATCCGCGCCCGTCTCCTCGACCATCACGATCCCGGTCGCCGCTCATCCGGACGCGGTCGAATCGGTTGCGTCATCGCCGCGCTACTTCCAGGCGCACCCCGTGCTGCGCCGCGTGGTCTACGTGATCGGCTACGAGGGTCTCAGCGTGTTCTTCACGGTCTTCGTGATGAGCGGGATGCTCGGTCACGGCGGCGGGCAGTCGACGCTCACCGCCGTCCTGCTCTCGACTACGGCGACGATCTGGAACTACGTCTGGAACAGCCTCTTCGAGATGTTCGAGCACCGCACCGGCGCCGACGGCCGAGGTGCGCTCGCCCGCGCCGTCCACGCGGTCGGCTACGAGGGCGGCGTGCTGGTGTTCACGATCCCGCTCGTCGCGATCCTGCTGGGCGTGACGCTGCTCGAGGCGGTGATGATCGAGACCGGACTACTGGTCTTCTTCCTCGTCTTCACCGTCGTCTATTCCTGGGCGTTCGACCGGGTGTTCGGCCTGCCGGCCTCCGCGTCCCGCTGATCGGCGATCCGGCGCAGCCGGTCCTCGACGAGCGGCCAGAAGGCGTCGGCCCAGATCTCGTAGCCGCGATCGTTCGGGTGGAAGGCGTCGGCCGCGAACTCCGTGAGGATCCCCCGGATTCCGCGTGCGCGGGTCGCTCGGTAGAGCGGCACCACGGCGAGCCCGCGGGCCTCCGCGACGCGGTGCAGGATCCGATTCGCCTCGTGCACCTTGCGGTCGTTCCAGGGCAGGTGGAAGCAGGGCACCTCGCCGACGATCGTGTGCGCGGGCAGCGCATCCAGGATGCGGCTGAGATTGCGGTGGTAGGCGACGGGATCCCAGGCCTCGATGTCGTTCGCGCCGATATCGAGGGTCACGAGATCGGGGTCCTCGCGGAGCGGGGCCTCCGCTCGCGGCAGCTGATCCCGCGCGCACAGCTGCGAGGTCGCGCCCGAGACGCAGAGATTGGTGACCCGGATGGGTTCGCCCAGATGCGCCTCGATCCGGTCGGCGAGCTGCCCGACATAGCTGCGGCCCGGCACCGAGGCGCCGATGCCCTGGCCCGTGGAGTCACCGAGCGCGAGATAGTGGAACCCGCCCGGCCGCTTGCGGCGCTCGCGCCACCACGCGGCCGTCACCGGCTGCATGTCCGAGAGCTCCATGACCGGCTGATTCGCGCGTTCGAACACCCGATCCCACCCGAAAGCCCGCGCCGCCGATGCGACCGCGAAGGTCGAGAGCGCGCGGATCCCGTCGCTCGCGGGGTTCGAAGGCATCACGGGATCAGCCTACGGCTTGTCGCGATCCCGGTCGCCTCGACCGCCGAAACCCTCGCGCCCGTCCCCGGGGTCCTCGTCGCGCAGCTCCTGGAGCAGCTCCTCCGGGAGGGTGATGGCGCCGGTGGTGAGCGCCTCGTCGATCGCGGCCTCGACCTGTCGCCGACGCTGCAGCCGGAGCCGGCTGAGCGCGCGCTGCTCGGGCAGGCTCCAGCCGAAGCGCACGGCGAGCAGGCGCAGGATCGTCGTCACGACGACGCAGACCGATCCCGCGATCAGCACCGGCACCTCGAAGGCGTGCAGCACCAGCAGGACGAGGATCCCGCCCATCGACGCCATGGCGTAGAAGGATCCGACGTGCATCAGAGCGATCGGAATGTTGAGCATCACGTCGCGCATGACGCCGCCGCCGACGGCCGAGATGGTGCCGATGAAGAGGGCGGGCACGACGGGCAGCCCGAGGGAGAGCGCCTTGGTGGCGCCGATCGCGCCGAACATGCCGATGCTCACCGCATCGAGCAGGCTGATGACCGGGTCGACCCGTTCGAACAGCCGCGGCAGCAGCATGCCGACGAACGCGGCCAGCGTCGCCGTGATCAGATACAGGTCGTCGGAGAAGGCCGCCGGTGTGACACCCAGCAGGATGTCGCGCAGGAAGCCCCCTCCGATTCCGGTCGCGATGCCGACGATGGCGACGCCGAGCAGATCCAGCCGTTTGAAGCCCGCCGCGAAGAGGGCGCCCTGCAGGCTGCCGACGCCGATCGCCGCGAGATCCGCGGCCAGCGGAACGGTGAAGGTCTCGTCGAGCACTCGAGTGATCGGGGTCGTGCGGTCGGTGCGCCGGGCTACTTGGCGACGCCGGGGTGTGTCATCGAGAGCAGATCGAGCGCCTTGTCGAGGTCGGCCTCGCTGACCTCGCCGCGCTCGACGTAGCCGAGGTCGATGACGGCCTCGCGCACGGTGATGCCCTTCGCGACCGAATGCTTCGCGATCTTCGCCGCGGCCTCGTAGCCGATCAGGCGGTTGAGCGGGGTGACGGTCGAGGGGCTCATCCCGGCCAGGGCCGCCGCGCGCTCGAGGTTCGCCTGCAGGCCGGCGACGGTCTTGTCGGCGAGCACCCGCGAGGCATTGCTGAGCAGGCGGATCGACTCGAGCAGCGCGGTGCCCATGACGGGGATCTGCACGTTCAGCTCGAAGGCGCCCGAGGCGCCGGCCCAGGCGATCGTCGCGTCGTTGCCGATGACCCGCGCGCAGACCATCAGCACGGCCTCGGGGATCACCGGGTTGACCTTTCCGGGCATGATCGACGAGCCGGGCTGCAGATCGGGGATGTGGATCTCGGCGAGGGCGGTGTTGGGCCCCGAGCCCATCCAGCGGATGTCGTTGTTGATCTTGGTCAGCGAGACCGCGATGGTGCGCAACGCGCCCGAGGCCTCGACCAGGCCGTCGCGGTTGGCCTGCGCCTCGAAGTGGTTGCGCGCCTCGGTGATGGGCAGGTCGCTCGACTGCGCGATCTCCGCGATGACCTTCTCGGGGAAGCCGAGGGGCGTGTTGATGCCGGTGCCGACGGCGGTGCCGCCCTGGGGCACCTCGGCGACGCGGGGGAGCGCGGCGTCGATGCGCTCGATGCCGTAGCGGATCTGCGCGGCGAAGCCGCCGAACTCCTGGCCGAGGGTCACCGGGGTTGCGTCCATCAGATGGGTGCGGCCCGACTTCACCGCCGTCTTCCACAGCTCGGCCTTCTCCTCGAAGGCCTCGGCGAGGTGCGCGAGCGCCGGCTTCAGCTGTTCGATGAGCGCACCGGTCACGGCGATGTGGACCGAGGTGGGGAACACGTCGTTGGACGACTGGGAGGCGTTCACGTGATCGTTCGGGTGCACGGGGGCGCCGAGATGCCTCGTCGCGAGCGTGGCGAGCACCTCGTTCATGTTCATGTTCGAGGAGGTGCCCGAGCCGGTCTGGTAGGTGTCCACCGGGAACTGGTCGTGATGGGCTCCGCCGATGACCTCGTCGGCGGCGGCGACGATCGCGTCGGCGATCGCGGCGTCGAGTATTCCGAGACCCTTGTTCGCGAGAGCGGCGGCGCGCTTGATGCGCGCGAGGGCGACGATCTGCGCCGGCTCGAGGCCGCTGCCGGAGATGGGGAAGTTCTCGACCGCGCGCTGCGTCTGCGCGGCGTAGAGCGCGTTCTTCGGAACGCGGACCTCGCCCATGGTGTCGTGCTCGATGCGGTACTCGGTGTCAGTCACGGTCTTCCTTTGCTCGGTGGATGATCCCGCGCGTGGTCGCGGGATCCCGGTAGTTCGCTGCGGTTCTGGGGTCTGATGCGGGTCTGGGTCAGCTGAGTTCGGTCAGCTCGATGTTGAGCCGCCCGACCGCGATGTAGGGCACGGCGCGGCCCTCGGTGAGGCGGTACTGGCAGCCGACGATGCCGAGCGCGCCGCTGTCGACCGCTTCGCTGATCGCCGCGGAGTTGCGGATCAGCTCGTTGACGGTGGCGGCGAGGTGGGCGCGGCCGACGGCGTTCGCATCGAGCTGGGCGGGTTCGACGTAGGGCGAGTTGCGCTGGCTGCGATGCCACAGCTGCTGCACCGAGGGGCGGATCGGCGCGAGCGTGTTGCGCACGGCGGCGGTGACCTCGCCCGGATGGCGGCTCGACTGGTCGATGGCGGCGGCGACGGCGCCGCAGGAGTCGTGCGCGAGGACGACGATGAGGGCGGAGCCCAGCGCGGTCACCGCGTATTCCATCGAGGCGGTGATCGACTCTGCGACGACGTGGCCCATGTTGCGGGCGATGAAGAGGTCGCCCAGCCCGCAGTCGAAGATGATCTCGGCGGCGAGGCGGGAGTCGGAGCAGCCGAAGAGGGCGATGTCGGGCGTCTGGGTGTTCACGAGCTCGCTGCGGCGCTCGACATCCTGGTTGGGATGACTGGATGCGCCTCGAACGAACCGATCGTTGCCGGCGATGAAGCTCTCCCACGCCTGTTGCGGCGTGACCCGGGGTGCGACGCTCACAGTGACTCCTTCACTACTCGTTGACTGTCGATGCGATGCTCCCGGCCTGTGCCGCGACTTCCGCTGCGAGCCCGCGGACCGCACCGGGATCGTCGGTGCCGTAGACCAGCAGCGTCGTCCGGCCGACCTCTGCCTGGAGCCCGAACTTCATGTTCGAGTTGTCGGCGCTCCGCTCCGGGTGGTCGTAGACCGTCCACTCGATGCCGCCGATGGTCTCGACGCCGGTGGCGGTCTGATTCTCGAGCTGCTCGCCGAGCCAGGTCTCGTCGATCGGCGCCCCGTCAGGTGCGAAGATCTGCTTGATCGCTGCGTAGGCGTCGGCGTTCGTCGTATACCCGACGTACCAGACGGAGATGCCGCCGGGGCCGCCGCGCAGCTCGGCCGACTTCGCGAGCCACCCCGTCGGGGTCTCCGGCGCGACGAGGGTCTGCCCGGCGGTCGCGGCGTTCTCGGCGGCGGACTGGGCCACGTCGACCGAGCGGTTCTTCCAGGTGTCGGCGCCCTGCGGGGACAGCAGGAAGATGACGAGCACGACTCCGAGCGTGACGATCAGCGAGAGGACCAGGTTGTTCACCGTCTTCCGCTGGCGGTAGAGCCGACTGTTCTCGGCCTTTCGCGCTGCGGTCTCGGCCGGTGTCTCGGGGCGCCCGAGCTCCGCGACGACGACCGGCGTCTTCGAATCTGCGGCCATGCGCTAGTTCTCGCCTCCCGGGTGCTGAGCGGGCGATTCGGCGGTGGCGCTCGCCGCCGAGCGGGCGGCTTCGAGTCGCTTGCGCGCACCGAGCAGCCATTCCTCGCAGCGGGCCGCCAGCGCCTCGCCGCGTTCCCAGAGCTGGAGCGACTCCTCGAGGGTCGCGCCGCCCTGCTCGAGGCGGTTCACGACCTGCACG
>CAMFIY010000048.1 GCA_945952575.1 uncultured Leucobacter sp. | reverse complement strand
GGTCTCGGTGGTCGCCGGATCATGAAAAACGGCGTAGATGACCAACAACTGCTCGCGAGGGAAGTGCTCGAGCCAATTGCGGATCTGGGGCGCGTACTCGCCGCGCCGCCGATAGGAGTAGAAGTCGTGGGCTTCGCTGTAGTACTCCGGATCCGCGAGCATCTTCTCGAGCTCGCCGGCCAGCCGCGCATCCTCGGCCTCGATCGCCTGGGCGAAGCTCAGCGGCTCGGTGTCGTTCTCGCGTCGCTCCTGATAGTGCGACCACGCGCGCTTGACCGGATCTCTGAGCAGCAGGATGCACTTGACGTCGGGGGCCACCTCCCGCGCCTTCGCCGGCACCCGTGGATCCCATACGTAGTAGGGAGAGGCCTCGCCGGAGACCGGCCGGTACCCGAGCGTGCGCGCCAGACGGCGGCGATAGCGCTCGGACGCGAAGTGCGAGCGGTACCAGCGTACCGAGTGACCGTTGCGTTTGAAGAAGAAGTCCGTGCTCTTCAAACCGCGTGAGAGCGGGTACATCCGCAGGATCCCGGGGTGGTCCACCAGATAGTTGAACAGCGAGGTGGTGCCGCCCCGCTTGCAGCCGATGACGAGGAAGTCGGGGAGCGGCCGGTCCCCGGCAGTCGCGAGCGCCCAGGTCCGCGTTCCCTGATTGGCGAGATCCTTGATCCACTTGGGCGCGATGGAGTTCAGTTTCGTCAGCATCTGCATGAGGAGTCCCCACTCTTCGTCGGCCGGGCACGGCGGATTGCGGCCGCTCCCGCAGCGGTGCCCCGAGTATATCGAGCCGCCCGGCGTCTCATGTCGGGCCGCTCGCCCGGCCCGGGCCGGTTAGGATTGGTCGCCAGAACGGATCGACGACAGGAGCCGGCAATTGTCGACCACGAGGATGACGGAACTCGACGGCACTGACCTCGGCTACGCGGTCGAGCAGATCTGGGGACCCGGTATCGATCGCGGCGATGCCCGGGCAGTGCTTCCCGGCCCGATCCCCGTCGGCTGGGAGGTGCGCGAGGAGTACTGGGCCATCCCCCGCCTGACCTCGGCCCAGCTGCTCGTGCCCCGAGACGCCCGTATCGCCGCTCGCACACTGGCGGACTATGCTCGGCTGCGCCCGCTGAAGACCCGGCTCGTCCGGCAGGGCCTCGCCGCCGCGGCGCGGACGGGCGTCCCGCTCGGCAGGGAGACGCTCCGGATCATCGCGCCCCGCTCCGGCCCCCGAACGGCGGTAGCGGAGATCGCGGCGAGCGTCGGAGCGCCGGATGCATTGGCCACGTTCGGGGTCCGGACCGCGGCCAACGCCAAGCCCACCCTGGAGCTCCGCGACCCCTCGGGCGAGGCGGTCGGCTTCGTCAAGCTCGCCTGGAACGCACTCACCCGGATCGCGATCGAGAACGAGTCGGTCGGATTGCGGACGATGGGATCGGTGTCGCGGCGCGGAATCCTCGCACCGGGTGTCCTCGCCGACGGCGCGGTCGACGAACGGCCGTTCGTGATGATCGCGCCGCTCCCCCGCGGCATCCGCCACGTGCCTGCGGAGAACGCCTCGCTGAGCGTCGCCGAGGCGCTGGGCCCGGGAACGGTGCAGCGCTTCGGCGCCATCGCGGACACTCGGCAGTTCCGCTCGTGCCTCGCCGACCTGCACCGGGAGACGACGACGCCGGCGGCGGCGGGCCTCGCACGTCAGGCCCGGGCACTCGCCGGGCGCATCGCCGAGTCGCCCGAGATCGCACCGATCGCCAACTTCTGGCACGGCGACTTCGTCTGGTGGAACATGGGGCGCGATCCTCAGGGGCGGCTCTGGCTCTTCGACTGGGAGACCGCGCAGCCCGACGCACCGGCCGGCCTGGACACGCTGCACTGGTTCGCCCACGCGAAGGACGCCGAGAATCCGCTCTCGCTCGTCGCGCGAGTCGAAGCCTCGACGACGCACGTCCAGCGGCTGCTCCGCGCACTCGGCCACTCGCCGACCAGCGCGTCCATCCTGGCGGCGTGGTACGCCGTCACGCTGGTCGCCGGCGAGATCCGCCTGGCCGAGTCGCTCGGCAGCTGGGATCGGATCAAGCACCCGGCTGCCGTCCTCGAACAGCTGCTGACCTGGGGCGTCCGCCAGTTCGGTCGTCCAGTCGGGAACGCTCTCTAGGCGGTCTCCCCCAGCAGGCCGGCCTTCGAGAGCAACGCGGTGACGGCTGCCACGCACTCGTCGACCGTCAGCTCCGAGGTGTCGATGCTGAGGTCCGCGTCGTCGGGCGTCTCGTAGGGCGAGTCGATCCCGGTGAAGTCGGTGATGACGCCGGCGCGCGCCTGGGCGTAGAGACCCTTCCGGTCCCGCGCCTCGGCGACGGCGAGCGGAGTGGCGACGTGAATGACGATGAATCGCGATCGCGGCTCGACCTTTGCCCGCATCGCCGCCCGCGAGGCCGCGAACGGGGCGATCGGAGCGCAGATCGCGAGGCCACCGGCCTCCGCCACCCGTGCCGCCACCCAGGCCTGACGTTCGAGATTCCGGTGCCGGTCCTCCGGGCTGAAGCCCAGATCGGAGGCGAGTTCCCGGCGCAGCTCATCACCGTCGAGCAGCACTGCCCGCTGAAGCGTCCGCCCGGTGATCCACTCGGTCAGCGCTCTCGCGACCGTCGACTTGCCCGCTCCCGAGAGGCCGGTGAACAGCACGACCGCACCGCCGCCCTGGACGCGGTGCAGCCCTCTGAGGTCGAGCGGTCGCACCGCACCGATCTCGGCGAGGGCGCTCATGGTGGCGTCCACCGCATCGTCACCGAGGTCGACGCAGGGCACGAAGCGGACATGCGCGTGCGGGATCAGCTCGGCCGCCTCCTGGAGCTCGCGCACCAGCCGTGCCGACGCCACTCGATCCTCCGTCCCCTCGGCGATCAGCTCGAGGGGCGAGCCCGCTGCAGTCCGCACGGCGCGCAGGATGTCCGCCGGAGACACCCCGGGGGAGAACACCGCGACCGTGCTGTGCGAGAGATCGAGACCGGGCTCGAGCCGGAAGCCGCGCGCCGGTCCGTGCTCGAGGCTCCTCAGCTGCCGCAGGCCGCCGGTCACCGCGATCCGTCCCCTGTCGAGCGGTAGCAGCTCCTCGATCGCGAGCACGGCGATCGGGGTGTTCTCCGGGTCGCAGAGCGTCACCTCATCGCCGACGCGCGCCTGTCGCATCGAGGATTCGGGAATCACCAGCTTCGGCGCCGGAGACGGCTGCTGCGGGGCGGACGCCCCACCGGGCAGCCGATACCTGGCCGCCTCGGGCAGCAGACCGGAGAGGATGAGCTCGAGCCCTTCGAGCTGGGCACCGCTCAGAACGATCGTGGATGAGACGGTCATACGGCTCCTCTATTCTTCTTCTCCACCTGCATTGCGTCTTCTCCGCCTGGGCCGCCCGTCGCCGCGCTCTCGGCTCCGCTCGCGGCCGCCAGCGCGGCCTTCGCCTCCCGGCGCTGGCGGGCCTCGGTCGATGCGAGTGCGGGGAAGCCGTAGCGACGACGCAGGAGCATCCAGGCGATCGGGCCGAAGATCAGCGCGACGATCAGGATGATGGCGGTGATCGCGTTCGGCACCTCGAGCAGCTTCAGCCCGGAGGCGAGGAGCACGAAGGCCAACGCGCGGCGCACGAACCCGCCGGGGAGCCTGGCCGAGAGCTGTGCGCCGATGAACGCCCCGGGCACGCTGCCGATGATGAGCGGGATGGAGATCAGGAGATCCAACTCGCCGTACAGCGCATGCCCGATCGCGGCGGCCATGACGAGCGGGACCGCCTGGACGAGGTCGGTCCCGACCAATTGTCCCGCCTGCAGTCCCGCATAGAGGAACATCAGACCGATGATGATCAGCGATCCCGAGCCGACCGATGTCATGCCCACGATCAGGCCGCCGACGGCACCGAGGAGGATCGTCGGCAGCACCTTCACGACGATCTCGGGCCGATCCTGCGTCTGCGGGCGGCCACCGCCGTCCCGGCTCCTGGCGCGTTCCACGAGGCGCATCTGCGCGCGGACCAGCAGCATGGCCGCCGTGAAGAGGATCGCTACTCCGAGCGCGACCTTGACCCCGTGCTGGATCTCCTCGCTGTCGCCGAGGGATTTGAGCACCAGCACGCCCGCGAACGCCGCCGGCACCGATCCGACGCAGAGCCACCCGACCAGCTTGAGGTTGACCGTGCCGCGGCGGAGATGCACGAACGACCCGACCGGCTTCATGACCGCAGCGGCCACGAGATCGCTGGAGACCGCGGCCAGCGGCGAGACGCCGAAGAACAGGACCAGCATCGGGGTCATCAGGGCGCCCCCGCCCATGCCGGTCAGACCGACGATGATGCCGACGGCGAACGCCCCGATGATGAGGCCTATATCCATTCGCCCGATCCTTCCCCCAAAGGCAATGGTGCGCGCGTGCCCCTCGTCCGAGCAGGCAGGCGTTTCCGAGATCCAGTATGCCCGTGGCCGACCGCTCCTGTCTTACGTAGAAAACACGCGAAATCGCAATGATCGGACAGCCGCGGAGCCCGGATCAGATAGTGTGGTGCGGACGAGAAGCCGCGTGAGAATGCCGGTCGATCGGGTCTGTGAAGCACCGGAGGCCCGGGTCTTCCGGCCGCGAGAGATCGCACCGATGGGGGGACGGAGATGCACGACACGGCGCTCGCCGCGCACCTCGCGACCGGTGCGGGGCGGCTCCTGCGCGGGATCCAGCTCGGCGCATCGCCCGACATGATCGGTACGCGCGAGCTGAAGGATCTCGGCGACCGCGAGAGTCAGGACCTCCTTGCCCGAGGACTCGCCGAGCACCGTCCCGACGACGCCGTCCTCTCGGAGGAGGCCGCCGACAGCCGCACCCGGCTGAGCGCGGACCGGGTCTGGATCATCGACCCTCTCGACGGCACCCGTGAGTTCTCGGAGGGCCGCGACGACTGGGCCGTTCACGTGGCCCTGTGGGAGCGGGGGGAGCTGAGCGCCGGCGCGGTCGCGCTGCCCGGGCTCGGCTCGGTCCTCACCAGCGACGACGACGGGAGGGTCTGGCGACGCCCCGGGCAGTTGCGACTGGCGGTCTCCCGCACCCGTGCGACCCCGCTCGTGCAGGCGCTGGCCGCCGAGCTCGATGCCGAACTGATCCCCATGGGTTCGGCCGGCTTCAAGGTCGCGGCGGTCGTGCGCGGCGAGGCCGACGCCTATGTGCACACCGGTGGACAGTACGAGTGGGACTCTGCCGCACCGGTCGCGGTGGCCGAGGCCGCGGGGCTCTTCGCCTCGCGGATCGACGGAAGCCCGCTGAGATACAACAACGAGAACCCATATCTGCCCGATCTGATCGTCTGCAATCCGCTGATCGCGGACGATCTGTTGAGCCGGGTGGCATCGATCATGGAGGAGGACGCACGATGACGGACATCGCGGATGCCCGGCACTACGGGCTCACGCACCTGGACTACCTGGAGTCGGAAGCCATCTTCATCATCCGGGAGATCGTCGCGGAGAACGAGAGCCCCGGCATGCTCTTCTCAGGCGGCAAGGACTCCATCGTCATGCTGCACCTCGCCGCCAAGGCCTTCGCGCCGGGACCGATCCCCTTCCCCGTCGTCCACATCGACACCGGTCACAATTTCGACGAGGTGCTCGAATTCCGGGATCGCCGGGTGGCCGAGCTCGGCGTGCGGCTGATCGTCGGATCGGTTCCCGATGCTCTCGCCTCCGGCCTGGTGCGCGAGGATCCGAGCGGATCCCGCAACCGCATCCAGACCCCGGTGCTGCTGAAGACCGCCGAGGATCACGGCCTGTCAGCGCTCATGGGCGGGGCCCGGCGGGATGAGGAAAAGGCACGCGCGAAGGAGCGCGTGTTCTCCTTCCGCGACGACTTCGGCCAGTGGGATCCGAAGAACCAGCGACCCGAGCTCTGGGCGCTCTACAACGGCCGCATCAATCCCGGTGAGAGCATCCGCTGCTTCCCGCTCTCGAACTGGACCGAGTTGGACATCTGGCACTACATCGCCCGCGAGGGCATCGAGGTGCCGGAGATCTACTACGCGGCCGAGCGGACGGTGTTCCTCCGCGGAGGCATGTATTTCGCCGTGAACCAGCACTGCCAGCCGAAGGACGGCGAAGAGGTCTTCACGGAGTCCGTCCGCTACCGGACCGTCGGAGACGCGACCCTCACCGCGGCGGTCCGCTCGAACGCCGGCACAGTGGAAGCCGTGATAGAAGAGGTCGCCGCGACGCGCATCACCGAGCGCGGCGCCACCCGAGGCGATGACAAGGTGAGCGAGGCGGCGATGGAAGACCGCAAGAAGGAAGGCTACTTCTGATGGACATCCTCCGCATCGCGACCGCAGGCTCAGTCGATGACGGCAAGAGCACCCTGATCGGGCGTCTCCTCTACGACTCCAAGTCGATCTTCAGCGATCAGCTCGAGGCGGTGGAGCGCACCAGCCAGCAGCGCGGCGACGAGTACACCGATCTGGCGCTGCTGACCGACGGGCTCCGCGCCGAGCGGGAGCAGGGCATCACCATCGATGTCGCCTACCGCTACTTCTCGACGCCTCGACGCAAGTTCATCATCGCGGACACCCCGGGCCACATCCAGTACACGCGGAACATGGTCACCGGTGCGTCCACGGCCGATCTCGCCGTCATCCTCGTCGACGCGCGCAAGGGGCTGCAGGAGCAGAGCCGCAGGCACGCCACGATCGTGTCGATGCTGCGGGTGCCGCACGTGGTTCTGGCGATCAACAAGATGGATCTCGTGGACTGGTCGGAAGACGTCTACGAGGAGATCCGCACTGCGTTCGTCGACTTCGCGGCGCGCCTCGACTTCACCGACGTCACCGTGATCCCGCTCTCCGCATTGACCGGCGACAACGTCGTGAAGCGCTCCGAGCACATGGACTGGTACCACGGCGCATCGCTCATGCACCACCTCGAGAACGTCTACATCGCGAGCGATCGCAACCTGATCGACATCCGCTTCCCCGTGCAATACGTGATCCGGCCGCAGAACGGCAAGGGCGACTACCGCGGCCTCGCCGGGCAGCTGCTCGGCGGCGTGCTGCGACCCGGCGACGACGTCCTCGTGCTGCCGAGCGGCCTCCCGACTCGGGTCAAGGCGATCGACACCCCGGCGGGCGAGGTCGACGAGGCCTTCCCTCCGATGTCGGTGGTCGTGCGCCTGGAGGACGAGATCGACGCCTCCCGGGGCGACATGATCGCGAGGCCGAACAACCAGCCCGAGGCGACGCAGGACATCGATGCGATGATCTGCTGGATGGACGGCGCACCGCTGACGGTCGGCGCCAAGTACGCGATCAAGCACACCACCCGCTCGGCGCGCGCGCTGGTCAAGGAGATCCGGTACGAGCTCGACGTCAACACGCTCAGCCGCAACCTGGCGCCAACCTCGCTCGGCCTCAACGCGATCGGCAGGGTCGCCCTGCGCACGACCCAGCCGCTGCTGACGGACCCCTACCGGCGCAATCGGCTGACCGGCTCCTTCATCCTGATCGACGAGGCGAGCAACGCGACCGTCGGTGCGGGCTTCATCGCCTGAGCAGCGACCCGGCGAGGGCCGGAGCCGGACAGTCCTGGGCGAGATTCGGTCCGGACGGGCGATGCCCGTCCGGACCGAATTCATTCCGCGAGCGTCGCGATCGCCGAGAGCTCGAAGCTGTGGCTCGGCGTCGCCCGATAGTTCGAATGCACCGAGGCGGAGATCACGTTCGTGCCGGCGACCAGCAGGCTCCCGGGGATCTCCACGGTGACCGGGTTGGCCAGCGCGGAGTCCGCTCCGACCGCCTGGGTGGCGAATACCCCCGGCGCGTCGGCGCCCGCAGGCATGTTGACGCGCGTGATCTCAGTGCCGTTCACGTAGAGCACGAGGCCGTCATCGGCGCGCGTCGTGATGCTCACGCTCGCGATCCTGCTCGGATCGGACACGTCGAAGGCGTTGCGATAGTAGGACGTCACCGGATTCGACGCGCCGGTGGGCAGGGTCGTGCCGAGCAGCGACTGACCCCATCCGATGGGAGCCGCGCCGGTCTGCCACGACGCGGCATCGTAGGCGATGCCCGCCCAGCCCGGAGCGGGCGCGTCGGCCTCGAAGCGATACGACCAGGTCGATCCGGTGGTCACGAGCGGCTCGGTGGACGCCCGGGGCTCACGCACCGGGGCCGGACTGATGGTCGCCTTCGCCGAGAGCGCGAAGCTGTGGCTCGGGGTGCTCCGGTAGTTCGAGTGCACCGAGGCGGTGATCACGTTCGTCCCCGTCCGCAACAGATCGCCGGGCACCTCGACCGTGACCGGGTTTGCGAGGGCGGATGCCGCAGAGACCGCGAGGTTCGCGTAGACGCCGACACCGTCCGGACCGGGATCCACGTTCACCCGTCTGACCTCCGTGCCGTTCACGTAGAGCACGATGCCGTCATCCGCACGAGTGCTGAGGTCGAGCTTGACGACGCGGGTCATGTCCGCCACCTGGAACGTCTTCCGGTAGAACGATGTCAGCGGCTTCGGGGAGGCGCCGGTGGTCAGTGATGTGCCGAGCGACGCCTGGCCCCAGCCGATGGGGGCCGCGCCGGTGGACCAGCTCGAGTCGTCGAAGCCGACGCGGGTCCACCCCGTGGGAGCGCCGTTCGCGTCGTAGCGATAGTTCCAGTTCGAGCCGGTCGGGACGATGGTCTCGACCGTGTTCCCCGGGGGCTGGGTGCTCGGGTCGATACCGGTGGTCGACGCCGAGCGGTTGCCCTGAGCGTCCACCGCCCGCACGAAGTACTTGATACCTCCCGGCGCGGCCGGTAGCGCGGCGCTCGTGTCGGTGACCGTTGCGATCACGCGGTCCTTGCGCAGCACCTCGTACGCCGTCACGCCGACATTGTCGCTCGACGGGCTCCAGTTCAGAAGGACTTTGCCGTCGGCGGCGACCTGCCCGGTGAGGCCGCTCGGCGAACTCGGCGGGGCGACATCGCGCTGAGCGTTCCTGACGAATCCGCCCGACCACTGTTTCACGTATCCGGCCTTCGTGGACGAGGTGTAGTCTCCGCCCTGCCACAGCGTCCCGTTGGAGTCGACCATCAACGCCCAGGATCCGGCGCCCCGGGTCGTCGTCGTGTAGCCTCCGTTGAACTCCGGGATGCGCGCACCGCTCGTCGCATTCCAGGCCCCGGTGCCGTAGATGGCGTCGACCGAGGTCCAGTTCGTCCCGGTGTTCGGCCAGGCTCTCGCGCCCTCGTACAGATTGTAGAAGCAGTGGCAGCCGCCGTAGACGGCCCGACTATCGCTGGCTAGCGCTTGGAAGTCGCCCCCGGTGTTGCTGACGTTCGTGCTCAGCAGTGAGAAGTCGTTCCGCGAGTAGCTGAAGAGCGAGTGCTGCGATCCGCCGAGCCATACCCGGTCACCGACCTCGAGCACCGCTTGCTGATAGTTCGCCGTGCTCGAGAACGTCGGCGTCCAGGGCAGCAGGTCGGTCGAGCTCGTCGAGACCGCTGCGGCCTTCAGCGCGTCGCGGCTCCGGGACTGCGCGAAGAATCCGGCGAAATAGACCCGGTCCCCCCGGTTCGACGCGTCGAGGCTCATCACCGTCGCATCGAACTCGGGATTCCAGGTCTTGTCCGGCATCCCCGTCGCGATCGAGAAGCGCGCAGCATTCCGCGAGTACGACTGCTGGGTCGTCGAGCCGCCCATGACGTGCGTGAACTTGCCGCCGGCATAGAGCCAGCCGCCTTGGACGTCCAGCGTGCGGATGTTGGTTCCCCCGCCCGCGAGATTGTTGATGACGCCGCTGTTGTCCCAACCGGAGGCGAGACTGCCGTCGGCGTTCAGCACCGCGAGCATGGATCTGCTCTGCCCGTTCACCTTCGTGAAGAAGCCGCCGATGGCGATCCGACCGCCCGGGAGGGCGGCGATGGCCTTGACCTGATTGTCCAGCTTCGGGCGGAAGGATGAGATCCACTCGCCCGTATCCCGGTTGAACGCCGCGAGGTAGGGCTGCGAGACCGCGCCGGTGCCGCCCGCCGTCTTCTGCACGGTCAGGAAGTTGCCGCCGACGTACACGACGTTCCCGCTCTCGGCGAATGCCGATACCTCGTTGCTGCCCTCGATCGACTGCGGCCCGGCGCCCAGGCCGGCCACGCCCCAGCTCTGCGGCAGGGCGAAGCTGTCGGCGCCCGCAGTCACCGTGCGTGCCGCGGTGCCCGAGCTCGGGATATCGGAGTAGAGGTCGGATGAGAGCAGCTTGGGACGGATGTAGACCTGGGTGAAGGGCCGCGCGTACCCGGTGCCGGTGTCCTTCGACCACAGGTAGCTCGTCGCGCTCGGATCACCCTTGATGTTGGATCCGAAGCCGAAGCCGTACTTCCAGCCTTCGGTCGCGCCGGTGACCGTGCGCACGCGCTGCAGCGACGAGTCTCGGCCGAAGTCCTGGGTGTAGACCGTGCTCCCGCCCGAGTAGGTGACCCCGTTGATCTTGTACGAGGCCACCCGCTGCTGGCCGTAGAACTGCCAGGTCCACTTGTCGCGCGGACTGCTCAGCGTGAAGCTGAGATCCTGCCACTGGGTGCCCGCAGTGTTCGTCGCCCGGTAGAGGCGGATGCCGTCGGCCATGTTCTTGATCGGCTGGTCGTTGTTCAGCGCGTCGATGATCTCCATCGAGAGCTGCTTCGGCGCGAACGCCGCCGATCCCGCGACGGTGGTGCGCACCTGCTTCGGGGTGGCATTGCCGATCGCGGCGACCGACCAATCCTCACGGCCTCTGCCGACCAGCACCCAACCGCCTCCGCTGCCGGTCTGGTCGCAGTAGAACTGCTCGGGAGCGCCCAGTGCCGGTGTGGCCAGCCAGTAGACCCCGCTCGGCGCATTCGGGGAGTTCTGCTTGATCTCCCAGCAGGAGGCCGCCGCAGACGCCTCGGTCAGCCCGTCCGGCATGGGCAGCACCGGGGTCGCGGCGGAAGCCGGAGACGCGACACCGAACCCGCTCAGCGCCACCAGCACGGATGCGATGAGTGTCGTGACGGTCCTCGGCCTCGACGGTCGACGACCTGCCCGTTGATTCATCATGGTGTGGCCTCTGCTCGTGGCGCGCGAGATCAGCACGCCGGATTGTCCGGGAAGGTATGACGGACGACGGCCCAGGTCCCGTCCGGGTTCTGCGCGAAAGTGAAGAGATTCATCGCACGCGTCGGTCCCGGCGCCGTCGGCAGCGCCCGGCCCTCGGCATCGACCGTCCGGGTACCGGCCATGTCGATGCACGCCTTGACCTCGGCTTTCGCGCGAGTCTTCCGCGTATCGATCTTGCCGACCTTCAGCGAGACGACCTTCACGTCCCCCGTGACCTTCCACCCGTAGGCCTCGAGCTCCTGCTGCTCCGCCTGGAGCTCGAGCAGGTAGGAGCCCCTGACGACATCGGCCAGCTGGCGTTCGAGGGTCTCCGCGCGATCGTCGCCCGTGACCTTCGCGTTGAGCACCGTGGACACCACGTTCGCGGCGTTCTTGGCGGACAGAATGCCTGCCCCCTCCGATTTCCCAGCCGACAGGGGGATATCACGCTGGGCGGAGGGGGCAGGAGCTTGGACGCTCGGCTGAGACGCGGGCGCGTTCAGCTGAGCGAAGATAATGGTTCCGGCTGCAGCGATCACGAGGGTCGCGGCGGCGGCGATGATCAGGAACGGCTTGCGCATCCCGGATCTGCGGGGGGTCTCGGCGTCTTCAGACATTGATCCCCCTGAGCTCGCGGTCCGCGCCCGCACGCCCGCGAGCGGATCCGGTCGGCAGCAGCGTGGTCAATTCGAGCTTCGACCGGTTCAGGATGCACCAGGCGAGGAAGATCGACCCGCAGACCGCGATCGCGACGACCAGGCCGAGCCAGGACGGGCCGAGCCAGATGCGCACCAGCAGTGCCGGGAGGCCGACGGTGAGCACGCCGATCAGGAGCGGGCGCAGACCGGCGGCATGCGGCAGGCGGATGCCCTGCACGAATCGCACCTGCACCGTGGCGAGGGTCGCATCGAGGATGGTGGCGATCACCCAGGCCCAGGCGGCTCCGGCGATCCCCATGACCGGCATGAGCAGCGGGATCAGGGCGAGGTTGACCGCGACCGCGATGCCCTTGTTGACTGCGGCCAGACCGCTGCGTCCGCCCATG
>CAMFIY010000047.1 GCA_945952575.1 uncultured Leucobacter sp. | reverse complement strand
GCACCGACCTCGTCTTCGACGCGCTGATCAGCGCCGTGTTCGAGCAGAAGGTGACGGGGCTGCAGGCCTTCGGCGCCTGGCGGATGATCCTCACCTGGTGCGGCGAGCGCGCACCCGGCCCGACGCCCCGGCCGATGTTCGCCCCGCCGGCCGACTGGCACCTCATTCCGAGCTGGACGTGGCACCGCGCCGGACTCGAACCGCCGCAGTCGCAGACGATCGTGCAGGCGGCCGCCCGGCGCGCCTCGATCGAGCGGGCCGCTCGCGACCCGGCATCCGCCGACAGCGCCGTGACGAGCCTCCGCGGCATCGGGGCGTGGACCAGCGCGGAGATGCGCATCCGCGCCTTCGGCGATCCCGATGCCGTCAGCATCGGCGACTACCACCTCTCCCACCAGGTGGGCTACGCCCTGACCGGTCGCCGCGTCGACGACGACGGGATGCTCGAGCTGCTGGAGCCCTGGCGCGGGCACCGCCAGCGCGTGATCAGACTGATCGGGCTGAGCGGCCGGCTCGAACCGCGCCGCGGTCCCCGCTTCGCGCCGGAGGACCACCGCGGGCGGTGACAGCGGATCGACCTCCTACGCTGGTGCCATGACCCACAGAGGATGGCCGCGCGGCCGGATCGGCTGGTTGATCGGCACCGTGGTGCTGCTGGGCGCCGGCGTGCTGTTCGGCCTGATCATGCAGAACGTTCTGCTCGGCGTGCTGCTGGCCGTCATCGTCTCGATCGGCTGGCTCATCGCGTACGAGTCGTGGCGCGGGCGCACACCCGAGCTCGACGACCCCTGGGACGACGGCGCACAGCTGTAAACGTTCCCCCTAACATGGGCGAATGGTCGTCCGCTCCCGCATCCCCTGCGCCGCGACGACCCGCTGCTGTGGGCCCTCATCCCGAGACACGGTGTCGGCGGGGTCGCCGCTTGGATCGTCGGCCTGACGGTCGGCCTCGTGGCCGTCGGCTACCTGTTCGTCGGGTGCGACCGGCTGCTCGCGCGGGCGGTCACATCTCCTCGTGCGTCTCGGGGTCTCCACCCCACAGACGACCCCGCTCCAGAGCGCTGAGCGCTGCCACCTCGTCACCGCTCAACGTGAAGCCGAAGACATCCGCGTTCTCCTGCTGACGCTCCGGCGTCGCGGACTTCGGGATGGGCGTCGAGCCGAGCTGGGTGTGCCAGCGCAGCACGGCCTGGGTGGGCGTGACCCCGTGCGCGGCGGCGACATCGGCGACCACCTGCTCGGCGAGCAGCTCGCTGCGCCGGGCCAGCGGGCTCCAGCTCTCGGTGCGGATGCCGTGCGCGGCATGGAAGGCGCGCAGTGCCGCCTGAGGGAAGTACGGGTGCATCTCGACCTGGTTGACCGCCGGTGTCACGCCCGTCTCGTCGATCACGCGGGAGAGCATCTCCTCGGTGAAGTTCGAGACGCCGACCGAGCCGACCTTGCCGTCGTTCTGCAGATCGATCATGGCGCGGAACGTCTCGACGTATCGGTTGACGCTGGGGTTCGGCCAGTGGATGAGGTAGAGATCGATGCGCTCGAGTCCGAGGCGCTCGAGAGAGGCGTGGGCGCTGCGGATCGTCTCGTCGTGCCCGTGGTCCCGCCCCGGGACCTTCGTCGTCACGATGAGCTCGTCGCGGATGCCGCTGCGGCGCACCGCCTCTCCGACCTCGGCCTCGTTCTCGTAGTTCACGGCCGAATCGAGAAGGCGGTAGCCCGCGCCGATGGCCGCCTCGATCGCCGCGACGCCGTCGGGACCCTGCAGCTTGTAGGTGCCGAACCCGAGCTCGGGGAAGGATGTGCCGTCGTTGAGCGAGACCGTGGGGATCATAACCATGCCCCCACGCTACGACCGTTCGCCCGTAGGCGAGCTGGTCGAGGTAGTCGCGAGCTTGCTCGGCGTAGCACTCGCTCGGCTTGCCATCGCGCCCTATCTCGGGGGTATTGATCCCGATGATGCGAACACGAACCGTGCCGGTCGCCGTTTCGACCTTGATCGTGTCGCCGTCGACGACGGCGGCGACGAGGCCGTGCTCTGCACCCGCGAGTGCAGACTCCGGGGGAGTGCAGCCGGTGAGAGCGAGGACGACAGCGGCCGCGCTGACGGCAGCGAGGCGTCCCGCTCTCATGTCACGCCGTCGCCTTCTCATCTAGTAACCACGCACACCACACACCACAGAACGAAAGGCGACACCATGAACACCACCACTCACGCAGCACTGTCGGTCGGTGCTGGTACGAATAGTCCGCAGCAGCCCACGATCAGCGGAGGAGGACTGATGGAACACGCAGCGCAGTTCATCGCAGGACACGCCCCCATGATCCTCGCCGTCGGGTTCGGGCTCATCGTGATCCCCCTCGGCCTGGGAATCGGGATGGCCGTCAGAGCCGGCAACCCCATCACCACGTACCGACTCACCCTGGCCGTGTTGCGGGCACTCGTCGTCGTGCTGCTCGCGATCGGCGCGTACTCGCTGTTCTTCCCCGCCCCGCCAGCGTGGCTAGCCGCCGGCCCCGAAGCTCCCGCAGGATTCAGCCCCCTCCTGCTCGCCGCCCTCGGCTTCCTCGCTATCTGCCTAGTCGTCTGGGGAACAATGCTCGTCACCGCCTACCTGGCACGGGCCATCACCCGCGCAACGCTGCCCGAGGAAACGAAGGCCACGCCCCGCATCCGCTGGTGCCCCGTCCGTTGCCGGCCCCAGACCAAGGAGCAGCCGGCAACGCACGGAGCCGCAGCCACCGTCGCCGCCCGTATCAGCGGACCCTGTGGACACACCCCCACGCCCCCACGCGCAGACACCTACCCTGACCCGATGACCCCCGACGACGACACCACCTGGCTCGGCTTCGCCCCCAACTACCGCCAATGCCTCGTACAGCTCGAAGCCGCCGACGACCCCAAGCGCACGCCAGTCTGGCGATGCCCGCTCTGCGGACTCATCCAGCTACCCACGTGAGGCAGAAAAGGAAGGGGGCGATCCAGAACACAGCAATATGAGCGATTCGAAACCCGGAGGTGGGTGGGTGAGGGCCGGAGGGAAGGCCCGGGACGGGGGCGCGACCGCGGATTGGTATCGTTCAGGGGGACGCCGGGAGGGTCAGTGGTGGAGCAGCCGGAGGACGAGCGCGTGTGGCGCGCGCCGTCGATCATCGACGTCGCACGTGAGGTCGGGGTCTCGGCGCAGACCGTCTCTCGCGTCGCCAACGGCATGGACATCGTGCGTCCGGTCACCCGCGACAAGGTGCTCGCGGCCATGGACCGGCTCGGCTACCGGCCGAACTCCGCCGCGCGCGCTCTGAAGACCGGCAGGTTCCGCACCCTCGGCGTGATCATGTCCGAGCTCTCCAGCTACGGCAACACCCGAACGCTGGAGGCGTTCGCCAGCGAGGCGTCCAAGGCCGGCTACTCGCTCGCGCTCACCCCGCTGTGGACCATCGCGCAGGCGGGCCTGACCGGCGCGCTCACCCGGATCGCCGACCAGGCGGTCGACGGGCTCATCGTGGTGCTCGAAGAGCATGAGCTGCTCAAGTCCGACCTGAAGCGCATCGCCAAGATCCCCACGGTCGTCGTCACCGCCGGCCGCTCGCATCCCTACGTCGCGATCGACACCGATCAGGCGCAGGGCGCCCGGCTGGCCACCGAGCACCTCCTTTCACTCGGGCACGAGACGGTCTGGCACGTCCGCGGACCCGAGCGCTCGCACGGCGCCAGGGACCGCGCGCAGGCTTGGGCCGACACGCTCCGCGAGCACGGCCGCGTGGTGCCCCCGGTCGTGCCGGGTGACTGGAGCCCGGCATCCGGTTACGCGGCGGGGAAGCGACTGGCAGCCGACCCCGCGGTGACGGCGATCTTCGCGTCCAACGACGCGATGGCGCTGGGAGCCATGCGCGCACTGCACGAGGCCGGACGCGACGTGCCCGGCTCGGTCAGCGTCGTCGGCTTCGACGACATGGAGCTCTCCGCCGACTTCCGGCCGCCGCTGACCACGGTGCACCAGTACTTCGACCGTGTCGCCACCGCGGCGGTCGGCATGCTCATCGACCGGATCGAGCACCAGAAGCGCACCACCGCCGACACGGTGCCCACCGAGCTGATCGTGCGGGCGAGCACCGCGCCGCCCCCGGGATCGGGGACGGCGCGGGTCGGCTGAGCCGGGCTCAGCGGTTCTGGATGCCGCGGAACGCGAACCGGAACTCGAGGTCTCCCGTCGGCAGCAGGTACCGGTCGAGCGGACGCGAACCCCAGGAGTCGTCTCCCGCCACCCCCCGGCGCATCAGCGCCGGGCGCACGATCGTGCGGTGGATCGGCGGCAGCTCGTGCGGATGCAGTGCGCTCTCGATCTCGGCCGGCGTCCAGCTCAGCGCCGAGAACTCCATGATCGGGTCTCCCTCGAAGCGCAGACCCGCGCCCCGGGCATCCGTGATCTCCGCCCAGCGCACGCCGGTGCGGTTGCCGGCCTCCTGCGGACGGATGTACGGGGTGAGCATGTCGGGGACGTGACGGTCGTAGACGCCCAGCCGGGCACCCTCCCGCCGGTCCACGTAGCACTCCTCGGGACCGTCGCCGTACCAGCGCACCCGGTCGTAATCCGCGGGCATCGCCAGCATCGTGGCGAACTCGGGCATCTGCGGCAGACCCTCGGGCACGTGCATCCGCTGGGTGACCTCCACCCGGCCCGCGCCGTCGACGAGATAACTGAGATCGCAGTGCGTCACGGGCGTCGTCGGCAGCTCGTAGCGGTAGCCGATGCGCACCCCGCCGTCGACCTGCTCGACCGAGATGTCGGCCGGCTCGTGAAACCCGCTGGCGCGGCCGTAACGGCTGGCGAGCAGCCACTGCCCCTCTTCGAACGGGCCGCCCCAGCCCCGCTCGTTCGCGGTCGGCGCATGCCAGAAGTTCGGGGTGACCGCGCCCGAGAGCAGCTCGCGGCCGCCCGTGCGCGTCTCGCCGAAGCGGTACGAGGTCAGCCCGTTGAAGATCCGCGAGAACGTCACGTGGAAGCCGGGCCCGTGCACGCCGATGCTCAGCGTGCCCTCGACCAGGCGCGGCGCGGGCGCCGCGACCTGCGCGGCCGGTGCCGTCGCGCCTGCGGCCGGCTCGCCGACCCTGAGCACGTGCTCGCCGAAGGCGACCTCGTGCCCGGCGGGTGCCCACGCCGTCTCGGTCCGCAGGTGCAGCGAGACGACGATCGCGTACTCGCCCGCCGCCGCGGGAATCGCGACCGGCAGCGGGTACACCGCCGACCCGCCCGGCGCGACGTCCGTGTCGACGACGTCGGCGGTCAGGATGCGGCCCTCCCGGGAGATCGAGACGCGCGTCTCGTATTCGGCCGACGAGGTCGACATCAGCCGGTTCGTCAGCGCGAACGACGACTCCGACACGTCGACGACGAAGCCCTGGTACAGCCGCTTCATCTCCTGTGCCATCGGCGAGGGGGTGTGGTCGGCGAAGAAGATGCCGTTGCCGCTGAAGTCCTGATCGTGCGGCGCCTCGCCGTTGTCGCCGCCGTAGCCGAAGTACTCGCGGCCGTAGCGATCGTGCATCAGGATCGCCTGATCGGCGAAGTCCCAGATGAAGCCGCCCTGGAACAGCTCGTCACGATACGCGAGCTCGATGTACTCGCCGACCCCGCCGAAGGAGTTGCCCATCGCGTGCGCGTACTCGCACACGATGAACGGCTTGTCGCGGTTGGTGCGCAGATAGTCCTCCACCGCCGCGGCGGGGGTGTACATCTGGCTCGCGATGTCGGTCGTCTCGGGGTACCTCGGGTCCCAGTGCACGCCCTCGTAGTGCACCGGGCGATCGTCGACCGACCGGAACCAGTCGGCCACATCGCGCAGCACCGTGCCGCCGAAGGACTCGTTGCCGCAGGACCAGATCACCACGCTGGCGTGGTTCTTGTCGCGCTCGAGCATACTGCGGGCACGATCCAGCGCCGCCGGGCGCCATTCGTCGTGGTCGCCGGGCAGGGCGGTGTCGAGCGATTCGCCGTGCAGGCGGATGCGGCTCCACCGGGCGTGCGTCTCGAGGTTCATCTCGTCGATGACCATCAGGCCGTATTCGTCGGCGAGCGCGTAGAACGCCGAGTCGTTCGGGTAGTGGCTGGTGCGCACGGCGTTGACGTTGTGCGCCTTCAGCATCCGGATGTCGGACTCGGTGAGCTCTCGCGACGGGACCCGCCCGTTCAGGCCGAACTCGTGACGGTTGATGCCGTTGAAGACGACCCGGTCGCCGTTGAGACGGAGCACGCCGTCCTCGATGGCGAAGCGCCGGATGCCGATGCGCTGCGGAACCACCTCGGTGAGCCGCCCGTCGGCGTCGCGCACCTCGACGACGAGGTCGTAGAGGTGCGGATGCTCGGGGCTCCACAGCCGCGGGTCGTCGAACCGCACCGTGAACGCGCCGTCGGCGCCCTGCGCGAGTTCGCCGACGCCGTCGAGGCGGGCGGCGATCGTCCCCGCCGCGCCTTCCAGCGCGACCTGCAGGCGGACCTCGGCGGATGCCAGGTCATCGGCGACCGCGGTGGTCACGCGGATGTCCTCGGCGTGCACCCCGGGGCGCCGGTACAGGGTGACGTCGCGGAAGATGCCCGAGAACCGGAAGAAGTCCTGGTCCTCGAGCCACGAGCCGGCGCTGTAGCTGAACACCTGCGCGGCGATGCGGTTCTCGCCCTCGACCAGCGCGTCGGTGAGATCGAACTCGGCGGGGGTGAAGCTGTCGGTGCTGTAGCCGATGTAGCGGCCGTTCACCCACAGCGCGATCGCGCTCTCCGCGCCGTGGAAGGTGACGCTGAGCCGCTCGCCCTCGGCGAGCGGACAATCGAGCGCGAAGGTGCGCACATAGCATCCGATCGGGTTGTCGCGCTCGGGGACCTGCCCCGGCTCGATGTCCTCCTGGCCGTCCCATGCGTAGCCGACGTTGACGTACTGCGGTCGGTCGTAGCCCTCCAGCTGCAGGTGCGAAGGCACGCGGATGTCGTCCCACCCCGACACATCCCGCGACGGATCGGCGAAGTCGGGCAGCACCTGCCCCTGGTTGCGGGCGCAGAAGAACTTCCACAAGCCGTTCAGCGACTGCTCGAACGCGCTGACCCCCGATCGCGCCTCGTCGAGGTCGGCGAACCAGCGGTGGTCCGAGTGCGCCGGGCGGCGGTTCTCCGAGACGAAGGTCGGGTCGGCGATGCGCTCGATGGCGAAGACGGGATCGAATGTCACTTGATGGCTCCGGTGATGCCCTGTGCGAAGGCGCGCTGCAGGATGAGGAAGATGAGGATGGTCGGGAGGGATGTCAGCAGCACGGCGAGCATGAGCACGCCGTAGTCGGTGACGTATCCGGCCGTGAGGTTGGCGATGAGCATGGGCATCGTCTGCACCGCGTTGTCGAGCAGGATCACACGCGGCCAGAGGAAGTTGTTCCACGAGGCCATGAAGGTGATGACGGCCGCGGCGGCGAAAGTGGACTTCATCGTCGGCACGTAGATGCGCGCGAAGATGGAGAGCTCCTTCAGCCCGTCGATCCGGGCGGCCTCGATGACCTCATACGGGAACGAGCGCGACGCCTGCCGGAACAGCAGGATCAGCAGTGGCGTGGCGATCGAGGGGATGATCACCGCGAACAGCGAGTTGACCATGTCGAACTGCGCGAAGATGCGGAACAGCGGGATCATGATGGCCGCGAACGGGATCATCATCGCCAGCATGAGGATCGCCATCACGACGTCCTTGCCGCGGGAGTGGTAGATCTCGAAGCCGTAGCCCGCGATCGAGCAGACGATCAGCGACAGCACCGTCGTGCCGATGGCGATGAGGGACGAGCTGATCATGGCGGCGCCGAGATCCTGCTGCGTGGTCAGCGCCACCAGATTGTCGATGAAGTGGCCGCCCGGGGTCAGTCGGGATTCGAGGACCTCTCGGGTCGAGTTGGTCGATGAGACCAGCATGAAATACAGCGGGAAAACCGAGAACAGGGCGAACACGGTCAGGAACGCGTAGCCGGGCACGCGTCGCCAGGGAAAGCGTCGACTAGTCACGCTTGTCACCCACCTTCATCTGGATGAGAGCCAGCACCGCGACCATGATCAGGATCACGTACGAGATCGCGGAGGCGTAGCCGACGTTGGGGTTCTTCAGGAATGCGAGCTCGTAGAGGTAGTGCGACATCGACATCGAGTTGTATGACGGCCCGCCCTTGGTGAGCGCCCAGGACTCGTCGAACAGCTGCAGCGTGCCGTTGATCGACATGATCGTGGTGAGCACGATCATCGGCCGCAGCTGCGGCACGGTCACGAACCAGAACGTCTTGAACGCACCGGCGCCGTCGATTCGCGCGGCCTCGAGGGTGGAGTGGTCGACGTTCTGCAGCGCCGCCAGGAAGAAGATCATGTTGTAGCCGGTCCACCGCCACAGCAGGCCGATGATGATCACGAACCGCGCGGTCCACGGCTCGCCGAGCCAGTTGAGCGGGTCGTGCATGAGGCCGACCGCCATGAGGGCGTCGTTGACCAGTCCGTCCGTGGCGAACATGGTGCGGAAAACCAGCGAGTACGAGACCAGCGAGACGGCGCACGGCAGGAAGATCATCGTGCGCCAGAGGGCCTTGCCCTTCAGCTTCGGGTCGTTCAGCAGGTTGGCCAGCACCATCGCCAGGATCAGCATGATCGGAACCTGGACCACCAGGTAGAACACCGTGTTGAACATGGTGAGCTTGAAGATGTCGTCGTCGAGCAGCCGGGCGAAGTTCGACCACAGCGGCTCCGCCCAGTTCAGCCGTGATCCCCGGCCGGTCTGCAACGAGAGGACGAATGCCTGGATCATCGGCACGAAGCTCAGCAGCGTGATCAGGAGGGCTGCCGGCAGAAGGAACCCCCACCCGGTGAGGTTGCGTCGCCGTGCGGTGTTCAGCCACGGTCCGCGCGGGGTGAAGTCCGGCGGAGGGGTGCTCCGCCCCCGCCGGCGGGAGCCGTCGGGGGTCACGATTGCCTGGGTCGCCACGATGCGTACTCGCTTTCCATTGCTTCGGAACAGGACGCTCGGGCGGGGCGTCGTGCCCCGCCCGAGCGGAGAGGGTCAGTTCATCGCGAACTTGACGTTGGCCTGGGCCTCGTCGAGCGCATCCTCGATGCTGGTGCCGGCGATGATCTTGGTCATCGCCGCGCTGACCGCGTCACGACCTTCGAAGAAGTAGACGCCGGTGTTGCTGCTGGGCACCTTGGCGCCGAACTCGACGACCTTCTGGAAGATCGGCTGCCCGCTGAAGAACGCGCTCGGCTCGGCGTACACGCTGCTCTTGCCGGCGGGGATCCAGTTCGCGACCGCGCCGGCCTTCGGCAGGATCGTGTCGTAGAAGTCGGTCGATCCCGCGAAGGTGGATGCCAGGAAGTCGGCGGCGAGCGTCGCGTCGCCGGTGGAGCTGATCGCCCAGGACGAACCGCCGTTGGCCGAGTAGTTCGTGGCGTTGGGCACGCCGTCGAGCTTCGGCAGGTCGGTGACGGCCCACTTCCCCGCCTGGTCCTTAGCGGTCTGGATCGACCCGGCGATCCAGATGCCGTTGATGGTGCCGGCGACAGAGCCGTTGACGAAGCTGCTGATGTACTCGTCCCACGAGTTGACCTCGACGAACACGCCGGACTTGACCAGCTCGGTGTACACCTTGATGGCGTGGATCAGCACATCGTTGCCGGCGATCGTGGGCTGACCGTCCTTGTCGAACAGGCTGCCCCCGGCGGACTGCAGGATGATCGACAGCAGGTCGGACGAGCCGGCGATGCCGGAGAGCAGCGGCTTGCCGGTCTTGGCCAGCACGTCCTTGCCCTTCGTGATGAAGTCGTCCCAGGTCGTGCTGGTGAAGTCGTCGATGGTGTATCCGGCCTGCTCCAGCACGTCGGTGCGCAGGGCCGAGACCGCGGTGCCCGAGTCGAAGGGCACACCGTAGTGGACGTTGTCGATCGTGGAGTAGGCGGTGACGCTCTGGGGGAACTCCGAGAAGTTGATGTCGGCGTCGGCGTAGTCGCCGAACACGTCGGGATAGTTGATGACGTTCTTCTGGAATGCGCTGTTCTGCATGAGGAAGATGTCGGGCAGCTCGTCGAACTGCTTCGACTGGGCGATGGTGGTGAGCTTGGCCTGCAGGTCGTCCCAGGGCGTCTCCACGATCTTCAGCTCGAAGTCGGGGTGGTCCTTCTGGTAGACCTTCTCGGCCTCCTTCATCGCATAGATGTTGAAGGAGGGGTCCCAGGCCCAGACGGTCAGGGTGTTGCCGTGGCCGGAGCCCTCGGCGTCGCCACCGCTGCCGCATGCGGTCAGCGCGAACAGGGGAAGGATCGCCGCGGCGGCCATCGCCGCAACCTTTGTCATGCGCTTCATCGAAGCATGTCCTCTCGGGGGATTCAGGTGGCCACGGAACTACTCCTCGGCCCTGCCACGACGTCCACGTCACTGGCAATTGCCAAAATGATCACGTAAACATTTTGCGTCAGGCAAGTCCTGTTACGCAATCGTGACCTTACCGGCGCGTGTCAGCGGGTCGATCAGAACCGCTCCCGCCGGCTGCGCCGCGGCTCCGCGATGGGAGGCCGGCGGTCGTGGTTGTATTCGGTCTTCCAGTCGCCGATCACGACCTGGGCGTAGAGCAGCGAGTAGAAGCTGTTGATGTCCAGGCACTCGTCGCGGAGCCTGCTCTCGGCATCCTCGCCTTCACTTCGGCGAGGTCACCCGTGGCCAGGCCACTCGCCCTCGCTGCGCCACCGGCGACATCCTCCGCTTCGCGAGGTCACCATGGACGAGCCCCTCGCTGGGCGACGCGTGCGTCCCGTCATGGCCTGAGACCTCACATCACCGACGGGGCCCTGCCGAGAGACGATCCTCACGGCAGGGCCCCGTCACGGTGCTTGGGCGCGAGCGGCCGGGTGCGCCTCGGGGGTCAGGCGTCGTCCCGCCCGGCGGCGCGGTGGACGAACTCGATGAGGGAGTTCTCCATCTCGGCGCGGGTCTCGGGCTCGTTGTGAACCTCGTGGCGGACGTCGGGGTAGATGTGGAGTTCGACGTCGTGGCCCTTCTCCTCCAGGCGCCGGGCGACCTCGCGCGCACCCTCGCCGTAGTTGGTCACCGGGTCCTCCGCGCCCGCGAAGATCGCGACGGGAACCTGCGGAAGGCGGTCGAAGAAGTCGTCGCCGTTGGCCTGGTCGTACACGTCGACGAAGCCCTGCAGGAACCGGTTGCTCAAGGGGGCGCCGAAGTTATTGAAGGGGTCGCGGCCGTGATCACGGACGACGTCCGCGTTGCGCGCCACCCAGTCCGTCGGGCCGAAGTCCGGGCCGAGGCGGTCGTAGAAGCCGTCGAACAGCTGGCCCACCAACGCATCCGCAGCGGGGGCGGAACCGTCGGCCGCCACGGCAGCCTTCAGGGCCTCGCGATCCAGCGTCGACTCGACACCGCGCATGCCCACGGCGATACCGCCCAGCGCGAGCCCGTCGACCTCGACACCCGGCTGCAGCACCAGCGCCCGCGCGATCATCGACCCCAGGCTGTGGCCGAACACCACGTACGGCAGATCGGGGAACAGCTCCTTGGCCTTCCGGTACAGCGTCACCTCGTCCTGCACGATGACCGTCGCCGACTCGTCACCGGCGTCACCCCACGTCCCCGACTGCATCGCCGTCCGACCGTGACCCGCGTGATCGTCCGCGACCACGACGAACCCCGCATCCACCAGCGCGGCCGTCATGTGCAGGTACCGGCGGGAGTGCTCGCCGAGACCGTGGATGAGCTGGACCACCGCCACCGGCGTGACCGCCGGTTCGTACACCCAGGCCTGGATGGTGTCGGTGCCGTTGTGCGACGTGAACTCGAGTTCGCGCAGAGCCATGCTGACCTCCTCGTCATGCCCCTCGGGCGGGGAGCTCGACGGGCATGACCCTACCGTACCTGCCGACAACGGGATGTCCGGCCCCCGACCTCCGTCGCCCACTCGCGGGACTCCCTGTCGCGGGCGCTGAGAGCGGCAGGTACGCGCCCAGCCCGTCCCGAGAGCCGCGTGACCGGGTCCGGACCCGGCGGCCCGGCAGGGTCACCCCCGGTGGGGGGCCGCGTCCCGCCCGGATCATGCCTGCCGGCCCGCCCCGTGGCACTTCGGACGCTCTGTGCCGGCGCCGGGCGTGCCCGTCCACGCCGGACGATCACCGTGCGATCAGCTCCTCGATGACGGTCAGAACCCCGGCATCCGCGTTCGATGGCGCGCGGTACCGTGCGACGGACGCGACCTCGGGGTGGGCGTCCGCCATGGCGTACGACCAGTGCGCGGCGCCGAGCATCTCGAGGTCGTTGAGGTAGTCGCCGAACGCGGCGGTCTGCTCCGCCGTCACCCCGAGCACATCCTGCAGCGCCCGCAGCGCCACCCCCTTGTTGACGGTCGCGTTCATGATGTCGACCCAGTGGTGACCGGAGACGACGACCCGGTGGGTCTGGGCGAGATCGGCGAACGCGGGCGCGGAGTGCTCCTCGCCGCCGTCGAGGTCGTAGATCGCGAGCTTGAGGATCTGATCGTCCACGGTGAGAAGATCGGCCACGACCTCCCGACGCGCGTAGTACTTCTCGACCTCCGCGAGGAACCGAGGGTCGGTGTCCTCG
>CAMFIY010000046.1 GCA_945952575.1 uncultured Leucobacter sp. | reverse complement strand
TTCAGGCACTGGGCGACGCTCTGGCGCCGATCGAGCGATTGGTACGGGTCCTGGAACACCATCTGCACGGTCTTCGCGCGCCGCCGACGCTCGGCTCCGCCGCGCGCCGGCAGATCCCAGTGCTGTCCGCGGACCCGCACGGCGCCCGCGTCGGCGCGCTCGAGACCGCAGATGATCCTGGCCGTCGTCGACTTGCCGGATCCCGATTCGCCCACGATGCCGAGCGATCCTCCCGCGGAGAGTGCGAATCCGACCTCGTCGACCGCCACCAGCTCTTCTCGACCGCCGCCGCGCGCCCGTCGGACCCGATAGGTCTTGCGCAGTCCGTCCACCCGCAGGAGGGGCTCTGCCGGCTCGTCCGGCGATGTCGCGTCGGCTGCGGCTGCGGGCGCCTCCGCGCCGAGGGCCGCCGACATGAGGACGCGGGTGTACTCCTCTCGCGCGTCCCGCCGCATGGTCGCGGCGTGCAGGGTCTCGATCGTGCGGCCGTGCTGCATGACGGCGACGCGATCGCAGACGGCCCCGGCCAGGGCGAGATCGTGCGTGATGAACAGGAGCGCGAGGTCGCGTTCGCGGCGCAGTTCCGCGATCACGGCCATGACCTCCTCCTGGGTGGTCACGTCGAGCGCGGTGGTGATCTCGTCGGCGAGCAGGATCTGCGGATCCATGGCGAGCGCGGCCGCGATCATGACGCGCTGGAGCAGGCCGCCGGAGAGCTCGGCGGGGAACTGCCTCAGGCGGCGCGCGGGATCCGCGATCCCGACCTCGTCGAGCAGCTCCATCGCCCGGCGGTCGGCGAGGCCGCGCGACTGGCCGGCGACCGTGACGAGCGCCTCCGTCAGGAAGTCTCCGATGGTGCGCAGCGGGTTCAGGTGCGCGCGAGGCGTCTGGAACACCATGCCGAGACGGCGGGCCCGCAGTTCGCGGAGATCGCGTGCGCCGAGCGCAGCCAGATCTCGACCCTCGACCTCGATGCGCCCGCCGACGGCGAAGCCCTCGGGCAGCAGGCCGGCGACGGCGCGCACGGAGAGGGTCTTGCCCGAACCGGATTCGCCGACCAGTCCGACTGCTTCGCCGCGGCCGACCGACAGCGTGCAGTCCTGCACGATCGTGCGCGATCCTTCGGGACCCGGTGCGGCGATCGAGAGCTTCTCGAGCGAGAGGACGGTCTCGAGACGATCCGCAGGCGGCACCTCCGCCGACCCCGTCCGCTGCATCCCGTTCATTGTTCCTTCCCTTCGGCCCAAACGGTGACCCGTGCTCCGATGATGCCCACCGCGAGGATCGTGATGACGACCAGGATCGACGGGAAGAGCGACTGCTCCGGCGCGCCGGAGAGGATCGAGGCCTGGCCGCTCGCGATCATCGAGCCCCAGTCGGCCGCCGGCGGCTGCTGGCCGAGACCCAGGAAGGAGATCGCCGCGAGGTCGAGCATCGCGTAGCCGAAGCCGACGGCGGCCTGAGCCGCGACCACCGGCACGAGCGCGGGGATGAGGTGCCGGAAGCAGATGGCGAGGCTCGACACCCCCTGGATCCGCAATGCCGCGATGTAAGGTTTCCCGAGTTCCCGCGAGGCCGCGGTCTGCGTGAGCCGGGCGACGACGGGGATGTATGCGATCGAGAGTGCGACTACCGGCGCCGCGAGCCCCTTGCCGAACATCGCGACCGCCAGCACCGCGAGCACGAGACCCGGTATCGCGAAGATCACGTCGATGACCCGAGCGATGACCCCGCGCGCGACGCCGCCGAACCAGGCCGCGACCAGAGCGATCGACGCACCCGACAGGGTCGAGAGGATCACGATCGCGATCGGCGCGAACACGCTCGCGCCTCCTCCGACCAGGACTCGCGAGAGGATGTCCCGCCCGACGTCGTCCGTGCCGAAGAGGTGATCGAGGCTCGCCGCGCCGTTGACCGGGCCGGCATAGAGCTGGTCCGGATCGTAGGGCGCGAGCCAGGGGCCGACGATCGCGGCGAGCGCGACCAGTCCGAAGAGGACGAGTGAGACGATGAACATCCAGTCCCGCTGCGCGGCGCGGCGGGCGGGCCTCGCCACCCTCCCCTGTGCGATCTGCGCGACGCTCATGCGGTCCTCCCGCTGGTGACGGTGTCCGGATCGATGACGGCGCTCAGGAGGTCGGCGGCTGCGTTCAGGACGACGAAGATCGCGACGAACAGCAGCGAGACCACCTGCACGACCGGCAGGTCCTTCCGCGCAGCCGCCTCGGTGAGCAGCGAGCCCAGCCCGCCGAGGCCGAAGGCCTGCTCGGCGATCGCCGAGGCGGCGAACAACCCGGCGACGGTGACTCCGGAGATCGCGAGGATCTGCGGAGCGGCATTGCGGAAGACGTGGACGCGGAAGACGCGCCCGGCCGGGATCCCGCGCACCCGAGCCGTCTCGACGTGCTCGGAGTGCAACTGCGCGACGAGCGAACTGCGCGTGACCCGACTGATGTAGGCGTTGAACATGACCGCCAGCGAGACCGCCGGCAGCACCAGGTGCCAGAAGCGGTCGAGACCCGCGGATCCCTCACCGTAGACCGGGAACCAGCCCAGGCTCTTCGCGAACACCCAGATCAGCAGGATCGCGACGACGAAGGTGGGCAGCGCCATCCCGAGCGAGGTCAGGACGGCGACGCCCCGGTCGACGGCTCGGCCCCGCGTTGCCGCCAGGATTCCGGAGCCGACGCCGAATACGAGGATGACCGCGACGGTGAGCAGCACCAGCTGGAAGGTGATCCCGAATCGCGGAGCCACGAGGTTCATCACGTCGGTCTTGTAGACGAAGGATCGCCCGAGATCGCCGGTGAGGACGCCGCTCAGCCAGTGCCAATAGCGCAGCCAGATCGGATCGTCGAGGCGGTAGTCCGCGCGGATCTGCGCGATCAGCTCGGGCGTGGGCTTGGCGCCCCCGGCGATCGCCGCGATGGGATCGCCGGGGGTCAGCAGCAGCGCCGAGAAGATGACGACGCTCGAGAGGAACAGCGTCAGCAGCAGACCGCCGAGCTGCCCGAGCAACGCCCGAAACAGGCCGTTCACGTCGTCCTCCGCATCGTTTCGTCGTCTTCGCCGTTGCCGCGCACGAGTCCGCTGCCCGGTTACTCTGCCCCGAGGTGCAGCGCCCAGGGGCTGCTGTACACCGCGACCGAGGTGACGAGCCCCGTCAGGTCCGTGTTCAGATAGCTGACCTGGTAGGCGCCGGCCAGCGTGATCTGCAGCATGTCGGGCGCGAATATCTTCTGCGCTGCCACGAACTCGGTCGCCGCGATCTTCGGATCGGTCGCGGTGCGAGCCGCCTGCATGTGCCCGGTCACCTCGTCGTTCGCGTAGCCGCTCCAGTTGAACACGCCGCCGAGCTCCGCCGGCAGCAGGAACAGCGACGGGTAGCCGAGCACGCCCGGCGTCTCGAGATAGCCCTGAGTCGCGACGAAATCGATCCCGTCGCGACCGGCCGGATCGTAGAAGAGTGCGCCGAAGTCGGAGGCCTGCATGGCGTCGATCGTGATGTCGAGCCCGATCTGCTTGCCGGCGCTCTGGATGATCTGTGCGGTGTTCGTGAACTCGGTGGCGCCCGCGGGGACGGCGATGACGATCGGCTTGCTCACGTCCTCGCCGCTCTCCTCGACGAGCTGCTTCGCCCGCTCGAGGTCGAGCGTCGGGGTCTCGAGGGCGTCGTAGCCGGCCTGGTAGACGTCGGCCTCCTCCATGGACTGGAACGAGAACTCGGGGACGATCGTCTTCTGCGCGTAGCCGAGGCCGTTCAGCACGGTGTCGATGTACTGCTTCCGGTCGATCGCGTAGCTGAGGGCCTGGCGGATCTTCGGATTCGCCGCGGGCCCGGTCGCCTGCGCCGGCCCGAAGCTGTATGAGGCCGTCGAATGGCCGAGGATCAGGCGCCCGGCGCCCGTCCCATCGAAGGCCGCGCGAACCGTCGGCGACACGCCCAGCGCCCCGTCGATCTCGCCCTCGGTCAGCGCGGTCGCCAACGTCGACGCGTCATTGACGAACACGTACTTCAGCTTCTTCACGAGCGGCGCGCCGCCCCAGTAGTGCTCGTTCGCGGTCGTCACGAGTTCGCTGCCCGGCGTCCAGCCGCCCTTCGCGAGTTCGTAGGGTCCGGTGCACATGAGGCCGCCCTCGGCCGTGCCGAGCGACTTGCCGGCCTGCTTGCCGAAGGCCGCGCTCATCACCGCGCCGCCCTGGCCCGAGATCGCGTCGCGGAACGCCGAGTCGGGCGCGGTGAAGCGAACCGTCACCTCGAGATCACCGGTCTTCTCGATGCTCTTCACGAGCGCGAAAGCGCCGTACCACTGCGAGACGGGATCCATGTTGCGCTTCAGGCTGTAGACCACGTCGTCGGCGGTCAGCGCGCTCCCGTCCCAGAACGTCACGTCCGGGCGAAGCGCGATGACGAAGGTCACCGGGTCCGCCCACTCCGCGCGCTCGGCGACACCCGGCTCGACCGAGAAGTCGGGCTGCAGCGACAGCAGATTGTCGCAGAGGTTCGGGATGACGAGGTTGGCGGTGTTCACCGGGTCGAGCGTGGCAGGCTCCCCCTCGACCACGCCCCAGGTGACCTCGTCGACGGCCTTGGTGGCGGCCGGCAGCGCATCCACGAGCTTCGTCTCGTCGACGGCCTCCTTGCCGCCGTTCGAGCTCTCACGGGGCGCACAGGCGGTGAGCGCGATCAGCGCCGCGCCGGCGAGGGCCAGGCTCGCCGTGAATGCGGTTCGTTTCATCGTTCGTATTCCTTTCATGGAATGTGTCTCCGCGTCAGTGCGGGGTTCGGGTTCTGGGGAGAGTGCAGCGGATCGGGTGCGGTCACGCAGCGGCGAAGAGGATCAGTCGTTCAGAAGTCAGCGCAGCACGAAGACGCGGACGCAGATCTGGAGGCCGCCCCCCTCGCCCACGCCGTCGCGGGCGAGGCCGATGAACTGATGCTCGGCGAGCCAGCGGTGCGCCGGGGCATCGGTCTGGAACACCGGGGCGGTGCGGAAGTAGACCTCCTCCTCGGAGACGTGCTCGCCGCGCTCGTGCCGGGCGAGCACCTCCGGGGAGGCGCGGAAATAGCCGCGGTTGAGGATGTCGATCACGGCGCCGTCTTCGGCTCGGAGCAGGTAGCGCGCTTCGAGCTGCGAAGTCCCGGATCGCTCGACCGCCCAGTCACCGCCGCCCGCGAGCACCGCGCCGTTCAACAGGGGCCCCGAGACGGTGCCGCCGGTGATCGGGGTGAAGCTCAGGCTCTCGTCGGTGCTGCGCCCGATGCGGTACTCGGGATCCACGTCGACCCGGAGCTCGAAGGCGTACTCGAGCTTCGGCTCCATGAGCGCGGCCTGCGCAGCGGTCTCGTTCGTCTCGGTCACGGCAGTTCTCCTTCCAGGAGGGTGAGGTTCAGCGCGAAGGCGTCGGGGCCGCCGATCGCGAGCTGCTGGGTGTTGATCGCGGTTTCGCCCCAGGTCCAGGGATCCGCGCCGGTGCCGGTCTGGGGCAGGTACTCCGGGTAGTCGCTGCTCGAGACGTGCACGCGCAGGCGATGACCGGCGGCGAGTCGGTAGCCGAGATGACCGAGGTCGATGTCGACGGTGCCCGGCTCGGTCGCGTTTCGCAGCTGGATCTGCCCGCGGGCGATCCGGAGCGCCGTGCCGTCGGGTGCGACGTCCAGCAGCCTCACGAAGCAGTCCATGACCGGGCCGCTCGATCGGATCCGGGCCCGCGCGCCCACCGGCCCGGCCAGGTCGACGTCGCCGAAGGTCGGGGCCGAGGTGAAGACGAGCACGTCGTCACGCGCTCCGATGGGCGCTTCGTCGGGCAGCTCGAGGAGGAACGAGAAGGCGTCCTTCGCACTCGACGGCACGAGATCGGCGGGGTCGTGCGTCCACGTCGACCACAGCTCGTCACCGGGTTCGGCGCGGCTCAGCGCTCCGCCTTCCCCGTCGCCCGCGACGCCGAAGAGCGTTACGGTCCGGGTTCCCGCCGGCGGCCAGCTCGCGCTCTCGCGCATTCCCGGAGTGCCGGCGAGGTTCCAGCTGACGCGCGGAATGTCCGCCGGGCTCCCAGCGCCGCGCAGGAAGACCTCGAAGAACTCGAGCGCGGGGTCGAGCGTGCGCGGCAGCAGCGCACGGATGTGGGCCTCGCTACGCTCGGCGACGCGATCCCCCGCCGCCTCGATCAGCTGGTAGCTCTCGTGGTCGATGGGCTCGATGCGCAGATAGTGGTGGGCGGACCAGCCGGGGCGCTGCTCGATCTCGGCGACGTCGTGCCACGAGAGCGATGCGCAGTTGTCCCACCAGCCGATGGTGTGCAGCGCGGGCACGGAACGCCCGGCGAAGGGGTCCCCGGCAGGAAAGCGCGGCAGGTGCACGACGTGCGGCACCCATTGGTCGTAGGAGGGCGGGCGCAGGCCGGTCTCGGCGAGGAACCCTTCGACCTGCGCGGCGAAATCGCGCTCCGTCCAGTCGGGCTCCCACAGGTAGGTCGCGCGGCCGTGGAAGTGGGTGATCGGGTAGAGGTAGGTGATCCCCCATTCGACCGCGCGCGTGCGATCCTCCGGCTCGGCACGCACCGGTTCGCCGAGTCCGGTGCCCGTGACGCGGGGCGCGATCGCTTTCAGCGCGGGGTGTCCGGTCGACGCCGCCGCCCACTGGGTGTAGCCGTAGTAGCTGTCTCCCCACATCGCGACGCGGCCGTTCGACCACGGCTGGCGGATGATCCAGTCGAGGGTGTCCTCTCCGTCGCGGGCCTCGTTCACGAAGAGCATCGCCTGCCCCTCCGATCGGAACTTGCCGCGCACGTCCTGGGCGACGACGCGGTAGCCGCTGGCCGTGAAGTACTCTGCGATCAGCGGGATGAACGTGTAGGCGCCGTTCTTGTCGTAGGGCAGGCGGATCAGGACGGTGTCGCCCGGTGATTCGTCGCCTCCCGGCAGGTAGACGTCGGCAGCGAGGTGGACCCCGTCGCGCATCCGCACGCGGGCGGGACGTGAGAGCGGGCTCTCGGGCGCGGCTTCGACGAGCTCGTACTCGATGGGTCGGCCTTCACCGCTGCTTCGCTGAAGCATGACACTCCTTCGTGGGCTTCTCTCGGTCGTAGTGCGGGATCGTCACCGGCCCTGCGATTCATGGGATTCCGGCTTCCTCGCCCACGGTTCGCGGTTTCGGGGCCGGCGCTCTCCCCGATCTCGGAGGAGGGCGCGAATGCCACACTAGGCAATTCAGAATAGTTAGTCAAGTCCGACTAGACTATTTTTGTCGAATCCGCGACGGCGCGATATCCTGCGAGAGTCGCAGCGAGCCGAAAGGAGTCACGATGGCCCGTCCATCCGTCGCCGCCGAGCGCCGCGAGCAGATCATCGAGGCGACGATCCGCACCATCGCCGAGCACGGCGTCTCGGGAGCGTCGCTCGACCGGATCGCCGACGCGGCGGGGATGTCGCGCGGGCACGTGCGCCACTTCGTGGGCAATCGGGATCGCCTGATGCTCGACACCGCGACCGTCGTCTTCTCCGACGGGAACGGCGGCCTCTCGGTCCTGCCGAACAGCGTCACCACCCTCGCCGAGGCGATCGACTACCTGTTCAGCCCGGAGTTCACCACCTCCGATTCGGAGAATGCCCGCGTCCCCGCTGTCGCTGAGACACCACGCTCGCCACCGGCGACGCCCGAGGAGCTCACGACCGCCTACGCCCGAACGACCGAACGGATCGACGAGATGATCGCGGTCGCCCATCCCGGGGCTCCCGAGGGGGCGCGGGCCGTCGTCGCCGAGGGCATGCTCACTGCTGCACTCGGCAACGTCTTCCTCAGCGATTTCCACGACGACCCGGAGCGCACCGCACGCACCCGCGCGGCCGTCGAGGCGCTGCTCGGCGCGCTGTAGCGCCGGAGGGCTACTGCCAGAGCCGCGCGAACGGCAGCGGCTCGCCGAGGATCCGCTCGGCCGCGCGATGCCCCGAGCAGAGCGCCGCCGTCACCGTCGCCGGATCGTCCTGCCAGGTGGTCTCGCCGGCGAGGTGCAGCACCGCGGAGGCGGGATCCGAGCCGCCCAGCGGGGTCGCGACGAGCGTGTGATCCTCCGGCGTCGACCCGGCGGTCATGTAGGCATACGAGCCGTGCGAGTAGGGATCGTCCTGCCAATGCGTGACGGTGACGTGCTCAGGATCCGGGATCCGGTCGCCGTAGATTCCGCGCAGGCCGTCCATGATCGACTCGACGATCCGCTCGTCGCTCCATTCGCGGGTCTGCTTCGCGCACTCCCCCGCGGCGAAGGTCAGCAGCGTCGGGGTGCCGTGCAGCGACGTGAGGTCGTACCAGGAGTGCCACCACTCCGCCGCGTCTCCCTGACGTCGGATCGCATACACGCCCTCATCCCAGAATTTCTCGGAGAAGCGCAGGAACACCTTCTCGAACGCGTTCATGGCGAGTCGGCCGAGCGCGCCCGCGACCGGCTCGGGCAGCGGCGGCTCGAACACGAAGGCGTCGGATCGCAGCACGCCGACGGGCACGGTGATCACCGCCCGGGCGGCCGCAAAGTCGCCTCTCGAGGTCTCGACCACGACCCCGCCCTCCGACCAGCCGACACGGCGAACCTCGTGCTCGAGTCGCACGTCGAGGCCCTCGGCCAGCCCGGCCGGCAACCGGTCGTAGCCTTCGGGAAACACGACCTCGTCACCGTCGATCGCATCGTCGTCGAGCCCGTGCGCGTCCAGCAGCACGGCGTCCGCACCGTACTGTTCTTCGGATCGGTGGTAGAAGAACTCGGTCACGCGTTCGGCCCGCTCGGGATCCCAGCCCTGCGCAGACGTCTCCGCCGCCACCGCGGCGTCGGTGACATCGGCGTACGAGCTGCCCGGCGCAGCAACCGAGACGACCGCTGCGAGCCGCCGATCGACAGCGGCCACATCCGCGATGAAGGCGTCGGCCGCCGCCTCGCTCAGCCGGCCGCCGTCCGGCCCGTAGTAGGCGATCGGGCGGCCGCCGGCCTGATAGCTCCCGACGGTGAACTCGACCGTGGGCATCCCGAAGGCCTGCGCCGCCGCGTAGACCGGGCTGTCGGTGATGCCGTGGATCCATGAACCGCCGAGGTCGGTGACCCGCCCGGCGTCCCGCTCGGTGTGCAGGCGGCCGCCGATCCGATCCCGCGCTTCGAGCACGACGACGCGCCGCCCGGCGCCGGCGAGCAGCCGTGCCGCCGCGAGTCCGGAGACGCCCGCACCGACCACGATCACATCGAACTGCTGCACGTCCGCCTCCTCAGGCCGCCATCGCGGATCCGCGCCGCACGGACCCCGGGCTTCGGTAACGATCTTGCCACGGATGCCCATCCCCCGGCCCGTTCCCATGCGAACTCGCCTAGCTTGTGCCCATGACTGCTCGACGACTCGCCCCGCTTCTGCTCGCCGCACTCCTGCTCGCGCCGCTCTCCGCTTGCACCAGCACCGGTCTCGGAGGAGGATCCGTCACGGACTCCGGAGGCGCGCCCGAACCGGCGACCGGAGGCGATTCCGGTGCGTCGAGCGCGCAGAGCGACATGGCGTCCGAGGATCCGGCCAAGGCGATCGCGGGCCGCTCGGTGATCCAGACCGGAGATGTATCGATCCGGGTCGACGACCCGGCGAAGAGCGCCGAAGCGGTCACGGCGCTCGCGGAGGATCTCGGCGGGTACGTGCAGTCCCAGACGATCGGGGATGCCGGCGGCTACGGGGACGGCGGCTACGCCGGCGACGGCGGCGCCTCCCTGCAACTGCGGATCCCGTCCGAGCGTCTGGACGAGGCGTTCCGCCGCTTCGCGGATATTGGCCACCTCACCTCGCAGAGCCGCTCGTCCGACGACGTCACCGCCGAGCACGTCGACCTGCAGGCCCGGGTGAAGGCCCTCGAGACCTCCGTCGCCCGGCTCACCAAGCTCATGGCGGCGGCCGACTCGACCGCCGATCTGCTCGAGGCGGAGAATGCGCTCTCCCAGCGTCAGCAGGAGCTCGACGGTCTGCGCGCGCAGTTGAAGTCGCTCGAGGGGCAGGTCTCCGAGGCGTCCGTCAGCGTGACCCTGCATGTGGAGACCGCGCTGCCCGGCGGGCCCGCGAACTTCTGGGAGGGCCTGGTCGCCGGCTGGGACTCGCTCGGCACCGCCGGGGCCGGGGCACTCGTGCTGGTCGGGATCCTGCTCCCCTGGCTCGCGCTCGCCGCCGCGATCGGGGCGATCGTCCTCCTCGTCGTGCGGGCGAGGCGGCGCGCCAAGCGGCGAGGCCTGAGCTCACTCGTCGGGGACGAGGATGGGGGTGTCCCGGTTCAGGCTCTCACCGCGGAAGAAGGGGCGGGATCCGGGCCGCAGGCTCCACAGGAACATCAGGACGAAGCCCAGCGCGATTGATCCGACGCCGATGACGAACGCGCCGCCGACCCCGAAGAGCACGGTGTAGCCGTAGTCGACGTCCCACATGTCGATGGCCGACTGCACCAGCGCGTAGGCCAGCAGGAGCCCGCCGATCAGCGGGAAGATCCCGCGCATCCAGAGGTTGCGGGCGCTCTCCCGAAGCGTGCCACGGAAGTACCAGACGCATGCGAACGAGGTGATCGCGTAGTAGAGAGCGATCGCCAGGCCCATGGAGGAGAGCGAGTCGGCGAGCATGTCGGTGGAGACGATCGACATGACCACGTAGTAGACGATGGAGGCGATGCCCATCATGAGCGTGGAGAACCAGGGCGTCTTGAGCTTCGGGTGCACTTCGGCGAACTTGGCCGGGAGCGCCCGGTAGACCGCCATCGAGAGTGTGCCGCGCGCGGTCGGCAGGATGGTGGTCTGCGTCGACGACGCGGCGGAGACCATGACCGCGAGGATCAGGAACCAGCCCCACGGCCCGAAGAAGACATCGCGCAGCACCGTGAACACGTCGTCGAGATTGGCTTCGTTGGTCAGGCCGAATCCGGTGTCGCCGAAACCGGCGAACATCATGACGGCGACCGAGACGCCGACGTAGACGAAGATGAGGACGACGATGCTCGAGATCGCGGCGCGGCCCGGAGTCTTGCGCGGGTTCTTCGTCTCCTCGTTGAGTGCCAGGCAGGTGTCCCAGCCCCAGTAGATGAAGAGCGCGAGCAGGACTGCCTGCATGAAGCCGTGCCAGTCGGAGAGCTGCGCCGGGTTGAACCAGTTCCAGTCGAAGGGGATCGAATCGGAGTTGCTGCCGTTGAGCGCGTTCACGAGGGCCAGCACGCCGAAGAGGAGGAGAGCTCCCATCTGGATCACCATCAGCACCATCTGCATGCGATCGCCGATCTGGACGCCGAGCATGCTGATTCCGACCATGATCGCGATGAAGACCACGGAGGTGATCACGACGATGGTGTGGTTCTGGGCGAACTCCTCGTTGCCCAGGAGGTACCAGAAGTACTGGCCGGTGATCTCACCGACGTTCGCCATGACCATCACGCCGGCCACCGCGACCGCCCAGCCGCCCATCCAGCCGGTCTTCGGCCCGAACGCCTTGGCTCCCCACACGAACGTCGTGCCGCAGTCCGGCGCCTCGCGGTTGAGCTCCTGATAGGCGAACGCCGCGAAGATCATCGGGATGCAGGCGACGACGAAGACGAGCGGCGCCTGGGCGCCGACGGCGACGATGACGTAGCCGAGGGTCGCGGCGAGGGAGTAGAGCGGCGCCGTCGAGGAGAGCCCGATGACCGTCGATCCGACGACCCCGAGCGTTCCCTCGTTGAGCCCTTTGCCGACGTGGATGTGCCCGGTCTCGGTCGCATTGCTGAGCGTCACTTTTGCCATGATGACCATTCTCTCCTATCCGTTCGGCCCGGCGCGGTGCATCCGTCGATCGGGCGTAGGCTGGCCGCATGGCCAGATATCTTTCCGAGAGTGACGCACGCGCCGACGGCTACGAGATCGTTCACCAACCGGATCAGCACCGGTTCGCGTTGGTCAACGGCGACCGGGAACTGGGAGTCGCGCACTACACGCTGCTCGACGGCACGGGCATCGACTTCGATCACACGGTGGTGGATCCCTCCCTGCGCGGCACCGGCCTCTCCGGCGTGCTCGCCCAGCGCGCGCTCACCGACGAGATCGTGCGCGGCCGGAAGGTACTCGCGTCCTGCTGGTTCATCGAGGGCTACCTCGCCAAGCATCCCGAGCTGCTCCAGAACTAGCCGCATCATCGCTCCTCGCTCTCCGCGTCGAGCCGACCGGGGTCAACGCTACTGCGCGAGCGCGGCTCTGCCACTAGGGGTTTCCACGGTGATTCGACCGCGGACTAGGGGTTTCCACGGTAATTCCGCGGCCGAGGGCTCACCAACCGTCTCGGGTGATCGGAATACTATCTCAGGATTCGGCGGAGCCGCGCTTCCCGATTCCGCGCCGCCGCTTCGGCTTCGCGCCGCCTGCAGCGGCATCCTCCGGGCCCGCGCCGCTCTTCGCCTGCTGGATGAGTTCGGTCAGATCCCGTTCGATGAGCAGCTGGATCCGCGCATCTCGATCACGACGGTACTCCGGACTGCTGCCGCCCGCATAGTAGGGGTGCGTGGCGCGCTCCTTCAGCGAGTCCCCGATCTCCCCCCACGCGGCGGCGCGCGCCCGCTCGGCCGTGTGGCTCAGATACTCCGGATCCGTCGCACGACGGCGCAGCTCGGCGGCGACGCCCTCGTAGACCTCCTGTCGGTGCCGAAGCGTGCGGTTGTCCCCGTTCCCGTACTCCGACTCGCTCCAGGCGCTGCGACCGGTGCTCCGGATCTCATCGCGCATCCGCTCGATGTGGCGG
>CAMFIY010000045.1 GCA_945952575.1 uncultured Leucobacter sp. | reverse complement strand
CCATGGCCTATCTCACAGGGGATCCGCACTCGCCGAATCCCGAGGATCACATCAGCCTCGGCTGGAAGCCGGTCGTGTTCACCAAGAACGAACAGGGCGAGTTGAACTACCCGCCGATGGAGAGGAAGTACTAGGTCATGAGCACCGTCACCTCAGAGGCCCCCGGTACTCCTGCGGAAGAGGCCGGCCTGAAGCCCTTCAACGTCACGCTGCTGGTGCGCCGCTACGATCCCGAGTCGGGGCGCGACGCGCACTGGGAGGACTTCGACGTCCCCATGTACCCGACCGACCGCGTGCTCGACGCCCTGCACAAGATCAAGTGGGAGCAGGACGGCTCGCTGTCGTTCCGCCGTTCCTGCGCGCACGGCATCTGCGGATCCGACGCGATGCGGATCAACGGCAAGAACCGGCTCGCCTGCAAGACCCTGATCAAGGACCTCGACATCACGAAGCCGATTTACGTCGAGGCGATCAAGGGCCTGCCGCTCGAGAAGGACCTGATCGTCGACATGGAGCCCTTCTTCGCCGCATACCGCGAGGTGCAGCCGTTCCTCGTCGCGGGCAGCAAGCCGGAGGCCGGCAAGGAGCGCCTGCAGACGATCGCGGATCGCGAGCGCTTCGACGACACCACGAAGTGCATCCTCTGCGCCGCCTGCACGACCTCGTGCCCGGTGTTCTGGACCGACGGCCAGTACTTCGGCCCCGCGGCGATCGTGAACGCGCACCGCTTCATCTTCGACTCGCGCGACGACAACGCCCAGGTGCGCCTCGACATCCTGAACGACACCGAGGGCGTGTGGCGCTGCCGCACCACCTTCAACTGCACCGATGCGTGCCCGCGCGGCATCCAGGTGACGCAGGCGATCGCCGAGGTCAAGGCCGCGATCCGCAGCGGCAAGACCAAGTAGCCCGTCCCATGAGCGCTCGCCCGGCATCGCGCATCGTCGGGGAGGCGCGGGCCCGGTGGCAGTGGGTGCAGAGGCTCCGCCCGTGGCGGGCGTTCTCGCACTTCACCGATGTCGGCGGCGGCGTGCTCTCGGCGGGCATGAGCTACCAGGCGGTGTTCGCGGTCTTCGCGGCGCTGTGGGTGGGCTTCGGCGTCTTCGGTGCCTGGCTGCGCGGCCATGAAGAGCTGCTGAACTCGCTCATCGAGCAGATCAACCACCTGGTGCCCGGGCTGCTCGGCACGGGGGAGAACGCGCCGGTGCCGGTGGATTCCCTCCTCGGCGAGCGCGCCATCTCCTGGCCCACGGCGATCGCGGCGGTGTCGTTGCTCTGGGTGACGGTCACCTGGTTCACTGGCACGCGTCGCGCGATCCGCATCATCTTCGGGCTCGAGGTCAAGCAGTATCGCAACGCCGTGCTCCTCAAGCTGCGGGATCTCCTGCTCGCACTGCTCTTCCTCGCCGCGCTCCTCATCTCGGCGGCGCTCACCGTCGCGAGCACGAACTTCACGGCGCTGCTGTTCGAGTGGTTCGGCGCAGATTCGGATAATTGGCTCCTGGGCGGGCTCGGCCTCACCGTGCGCTATGCGGCCATGTACGTGTTCGACGTGATCCTGCTGCTCGCGATCCACTGGCTGCTCGCCGAGATCCGCACCCCCGGCTGGTCGATGCTCCGGGGCTGCGCGCTCGGCGGTGTCGCCACCTTCGGGCTGAAGGTCCTGGGCGCCTTCTTCCTCGGGGGCACCTCGAGCAACCCGCTGCTCGCCTCCTTCGCGGTGATCATCGGCCTGCTGATCTGGTTCAATCTGATCTGCCGGACGCTGCTGCTCACGGCGTCATGGATCGCAACGGGGCAGGATCCTGAGCTCGGGCTGGTCGAACCGGGTGCGAGCGGATCGCAGGCACCCGGCTCGGCGGATGCGATCGCCGCTCAGACGCAGAGGTAGCCGAGCGGGTCGGCCTCGGCCCACGGCGAGTAGCGCCCGTCGGGGACGAGCACCCGCACTTCGAACTTCGTCAGGGCGAGATCGGCCGCCCCGAGCCCGGACCACTGCGCGAGCGAGGTCAGCGAGACCGGTGCGACCCAGTGCGGGTTCTCAGCCGACTCGACGGTCGAGAAGAAGCCGCTGGTGAAGCGATTGCCGTAGAAGTCGGTGTACGCGCCGTTCTCGAACACGTTGCCGTCCGCGACGCCCGCCTGGGCGGGGTCGTACTGCGGAGCGAAGACCTCGACCGGGGCGCCGGCGGGCGGGGTGACCCGCAGCTGGATCAATCCGTACGCGTTCGCCTGGCCGCTGAGGTAGAGGCCGACCGGGCCGCCGGGCGCGAGCTGCAGCTGCGTGCAGACGAAGCCGGGCGCGAGCGACGTGTCGAGGCCTTTCGGGGGCTTCGGCGGCTTCGGCGGTTTCGGCGGCTTGGGTGGATCCGGCTTCGGCTTCGGCGGGTCGGGCTTCGGCTTCGGCGGATCCGGTTTGGGATCCGGCCTCGGATCGGGGCGCGGATTCGCGCGCGGCGCGGGATCGCCGGGGTCGCCCGTCGTATCGGGATCGCGCGGCTCGGCGCGGACGACGGCGATCGCCTCATCCGGTGAGGGTGGCGCGGGATCGGTCTCGGTGCTCGTGGCCGAGTTCTCTCCCGGCTGGTTCGCAGCGGCGCTCGACTGAGGGTGCCGCGCGGCGAACGGTGCGAAGACCCCCGATGCCGAGGCGACCGTGAGGCCGGTGACGGCGGCCGCGACGACCGTGAGGCCGGTGACCAGCGCGACGGGGAGGGCGAGGGATCCGCCGCTCCCGGCGGCGACGCCCGCGGACGCCGTCCCGGCCGATGCGCCGCCGGAGCCTCCGGCACTGCTCGCAGAGGCGGCGGCTCCGGCGGCCCCGAGCGCTGCGGCGGACCCGCCGGTGGCGGTGATTCCGAATCCGAGCTTGGCGAGGAGCGCCGACGTGCCGACACCGCCGAGCATGACGCCGGCGAGGACGAGGCCGAGACGCCGGTTCAGCGTCAGTGCCTCGGCTGCGGCCGCTGCGCAGTCCGTGCAGTTGTCGAGATGCGCCGCAACGCGGCGGCTCGCGCGCGCGGTGAGTTTGCCGCGCTGGAAGCGCTGCAGCTGCTCCACCGTCGAACGGCATTCGGCCTGCGCCAGCTCGCGGTTCGCGTGCGCCGCGACCCAGGCCGACTGGAGACCCTCGCGGGCGCGCACGAGGAGTGCGGAGGCAGCATTCGCGGAGAGTCCGAGGAGCGGAGCCATCTGCCTGGGGGGCATCCCCTCGACCTCGGCGTACCAGAGAACGGCCTGCCACCGTTCGTCGAGGGTCGAGAACGCCTCGGCCGTCGCGTTCAGGTCGAACGAGTTGTCCTCCCACGGGCCCGCCTCGTGCAGGTCGGGGATCTGGTCCAACTCGGAACTCGTCTGCTCGGGGGAGCGATACCGATCCGCGGCGGACGTGCGCACCACTTGATAGAGGTAGGGGCGGAATGCCCCGCTCGGCCCGCGGCCGTCGAGCACGAGCTCGAAGATCTTGAGATAGGCCTCGGAGACCAGATCGTCGGGGTCGAGCGTGGGGGCGAGACTGCGGGCGGCCTTCAGCGCTGCGAACCGGTGACGTTCCCAGAGCGCGGAGAACGCCTCGGTGTTGCCGGCACGGCACGCATCGAGCAACTCGCCGTCGGACGAGTTCTGCCACAGAGACTTGGGCACGAAGGCTCTCCCCTAAACATTACCTTTCACCCGAAAATGGGCGCCCATATGCTGCGCGCCCACCAGTCGGCGGCCCTCCCACGGGCCGCACCCCCTCATCCACTATGCGTTATTGTGCGGACAAGGTCAATTCTGTCGCCTCCGGACCTCAACCCGGGATGCCATACCGGCGCGCGAGGCGTCGCGGTCGGTGAGCGGAGCCGCCTTCGAGCGCGTTTTTCCAGCATCCGGAGTTTTTTCCGAACGCGCGTCACGATCCGGAGGCATCTCCGTATTAGAGGGTGCCCGGCCCCTGTGCTGACCCCCCATATGGTCACCCGAGCGCGGGGGCCGGGCTCCGCCGCTCGGGGGAGAGCGGCTTGAGATGTTGGGGCGACGGGGATCCGCCCGGGAGGAATCCGGTGCGGATCCCCGCGCTGACAGGAGGAGGACGACGTGGACCCGGTGATCGTCGCCCGCCTGCTCGTCATCGGCTTCGTCGTCGGGGCGCTCCTGATCGCCACGGCCGTGCTCATCCTGCACGCGCGCAGCCGCCGGGCGCCGAGGGCGAGGTACCGGCGCCTCGGGGCCGAAGAGCGGAGACCCGACGCAGTCAGGCCGAGAGTGCCGCGATCGCTGCGGGAAGCGCATGTGCCACATCGAGTGCCGTGATCGGGCCTTCGCCCTCGGCCCAGGCGGCACCGGCGACTGATCCTGCGGCTCCGATCTCCCGAGGGAAAGCGGCGGCCCTCCGCGCGGCCGCATCGTGCAGGACCGCGGCGCTCGCGGCCAGCGGGCCGAAGAGCTCGGGATCCCGGCGCAGCTGAGTCGCATGCGTGGCGGCGATCGCGCCGAGCATCCCGGCGAGAACGTCTCCGGTGCCCGCGGCGGCGAGCCACGGGGTCGCCGGGCCGGCGATCGCGCGGAAGCCGCCCGGCGTCGCGACGACGCTGAGCGAGCCCTTGAGGAGCACGGTCGCGCCGTACGCCTCCGCGAGCCGCTGCGCCGCATCGAGCAGCGCGCCCTCGCCGGGCTCAGGGGAACCGGAGCGATGCCCAGCCCCGTCGGGCCAGTCGGCGGGTGCGCCGCCGAGACCCGCCGCCCGCCACAGCGAGAGGAGCTCCCCGCGATGCGGCGTGAGCGCGATCGGCGTCCGCGCCTCGCCGACCGCAAGCTCGCCGAGTGCGCCCGCGTCGACGACCACCGGGTCCGAGCCCGCCAGGATCCTCCGCAGAGCCTCGCGCTCGGCGAATCCGCGCCGGGTCGCGTCGGTTCCGGAGCCGATGAGCCAGGCGTCGCAGCGGGCGCCGAGCGCGGTGTACCCGTCGCCGAACACCGTCTCGGGGCGCGCCGCCAGCACGGCCGCCGCAGGGCTCGGCAGACCGAGCGCCGATGCGTCGTCCCCGAGCGGCGGCACGTAGCGGACCATGCCGACGCCGGTGCGCCAGGCCGCCTCCACGCCGAGCACGGCGGCTCCCGGATACGCGGCCGATCCGGTGCGCACGCCGAGCACGCCTCGTCGGTACTTGTCGCTGCTCGGCCCGGGCACCGCGATGTGACCCGCGGCTCGTGCGGGCGTCCAGTGGACGGGGGTGCCGCTCATAGCGCCTCGCCTCGGTCGGGTTCGGCGCCGAGCGCGGCGCCGTCGAGATAGCTGCGCACCGCCGCCTCGATCGGGCCGAGGGCCGCCCGGGTGGCCGCCCGTCGATCCGCCGCGGACCCGACGTCGCTGAAGGCGTCGAGATAGACCTTCAGCTTCGGCTCGGTGCCGCTGGGGCGGATCATGACGCGCGAGCCGTCGGCCAGATCGTAGGCGAGCACGTTCGCACGCACCGGCGCGAGCCCCGGGGTGCGGAAGTCGCGCACCCGGGCCACGGGGATCTCGCCGAACGCGACCGGCGGATGCTCGCGCACCCACGCGGAGAGCGCCTCGACCTCGGCGACGCGGGATCTCCGCAGCACGATCTGCGCGCTCGCGAAGTGTCCGAAGCGCTCACTGGCCTCGTCGAGCAGCTGCCAGACCGTGCGTCCCGAAGCGTGCAGCTCGCAGACGAGCGCGAGGGCCTCGGCGGCGGCCGAGACGCCGTCCTTGTCGGCGACGACCTGCGGGTCGGTCAGATAACCGAGGGACTCCTCGAAGCCGAAGAGCAGCCCGGGCACGCGGGCCACCCACTTGAACCCGGCGAGCGTCTCCGCATGGTCGAGACCGTAGGCGCGGGCCACGGCGCCGAGGGCCGGCGAGCTCACGATGGTGTTGGCGAGCGTGCCGCCGGGCGTGCGCTGCTCCCGTTCCGCTGCCGCCCGTTCGCGCTCGGCGGCGCGCCATCCCAGCAGCAGCCCCAGCTGGTTGCCGCTCAGGCGGCGGAATCGGCTCGGGTCGTCGGGGCGGGGTGCGGCGAGGGCCAGGCGATCGGCGTCCGGATCGTGCGCGACGACGTAGTGGGCGCCGTGCGATGCGGCGAGCTCGAACGCGAGCTCGAGCGCCTGACGCTCCTCCGGATTCGGGTAGACGACGGTGGGGAACCCGCCGTCGGGCCGGTCCTGCTCGTCGACCGGGATCGCCTCGGGCAGGCCGGCGAGCGAGAACACCCGACGGGACACCCCGGCTCCGACGCCGTGCATAGCGGTGTAGACCACGACGGGCTGCGGCGTCGTCTTCGCGGAGTCGGCGGACCGGCCGGATCGCACCGCGCCCGCCGTGGCGGCGACGTATGCGTCGACGAGCTCCGACCCGGCGAGCCGATAGTTCTCGGAGCGCGCGGGCACGGGTCCGCATCGGGCGAGTTCCTGCTCGATCAGCGCGGCGATCCTGCGGTCGTCCGGCGGCGCGACCTGGGCGCCGCCGTCCTCGTCCCCGAGATAGATCTTGTAGCCGTTGTCGCGCGGCGGGTTGTGGCTGGCGGTGATCATGACGCCCGCGGATGCGCGGAGGTGGCGCACGGCGAACGCCGTCACCGGGGTCGGCAGCGGCTCGGGCAGGAGGACCACGTCGAGCCCGGCGCCGGCGAGCACCTCGGCGGCGTCCCGCGCGAACACATCGCTGTTGACGCGCCCGTCGAATCCGACGATCACCGAGGGCGCCTGCGGAGCACCGAGGCCCTCCCGCATCGACGAGGAGGCGCGCCGCCCTGCGCGTTCGTGCAGAAATGCGGCGAGCCCGGCGCTGCTCTGGGCGACCACGACCCGGTTCATCCGGCGCGGTCCGGCGCCGAGTTCGGCGCGCAGGCCGGCGGTCCCGAACCGCAGCCGCCCGTGGAACGCATCGCGGAGCTCCGCCACGGCCCGGGGATCACCCGATTCGGCCAGGAGCAGCAGGGCCTGCGTGTCGGCCCGGGTCTCGGGGTCGGGATCTATCCCGATCCACTCGCGCACGCGTGCAGCGAGCGATCCGATGCCCCCGTCTCCCATTCACGCAGGCTACCACCAGAGTGTCGGTCTGCAGGCGGTCGGCAGTAGTCTGAAACCACGATGCGGAGACAGGTGGATCGGATCGCCGAGACAGTGGCGACGGCCGGTGGAACGGTGCTGCTGCTCGGTCGCCCCGGCTCCGGCAGGTCCCGGCTCGCCCTGGCGGTCGCCGAGGCCGCCGCGCGGCTCGTCGAGGCCGGGGCGGGGTCGTTCGGCGACGAACGGGTCGAGGTGATCGTCGTGCCGGACGGAGCGGCGCTCGAAGCACTGGACTCCGAGCTGCTCGGCTCGGCCGCTGCGGGTGGACCGCGTCAGGGGGTCTCGGCTCCGATCCTCGTGCTGCACGACGCCGACCGCTACGGTGACGGCCCTCTCGCGGCGCTGCGGCGTCTCCGCCTCCCCGCCGGCGGCGCCCCGGGCGTCCGGCCATCGGGCCGGGTCACCGTCGGGCCGCGCATCATCGCGACTGCGAGCGACCTCACCGGAGGAGCCGCGATCCTCGACGGTGCGCGCACCGCCCGCGTCACCGTGGCCCCGCTGGATCTGGCGGAGGCCGAGCAGTCGCTGACCGACCGCCTCGGCGGCGCGCGCATCGAGCCGACGACCCTGCGTCGCTGGCACGCGGCGAGCGGAGGGGAGCACCACGCGCTGCTGGTGCAGCTGCGGGCGAACGAGCGGAGCGGCGCGCTGCGTCGCCGGCATGGGCTCGTCTGGGTGCCGCCGGACGAGGACGCGCTGCCGGAGGAGCTGGTCGAGGAGCTCGCGAGCGGGTACACGGAGGCCGAGCGGACCGTGCTCGAGACGGTCGCGCTCGCCGAGCCGATGGCCGAACCCGCACTGCTCCGCCTGCTCGACCCCGAGGTCACGGAGGATCTGCTGGAACGGGACGTGCTGAGATCGCGGGATCTGCCCGGCGGGCGGCACGGACTGGAACTGGCGATCCCGGTGAACGGCCGGGCGATCCGCGAATCGATGGCGCCGTCGCGGCGCATCGAACGATTCGCGGGACTCTTCGACGCCCTGACCGCGGCGAGCGGCGCATCCGCGGCGCCCGCCGAGACGCCGGACGAACTGAGCCGTCGGATCCTCTTCGGGATCGAGGGCGGGCGCCCGGTGCCGGTCGACGACATCGCCCGGGCGGTGTCGATCGCCGGCGCCGCCGCGGACCCCAGGCTGCTCCTGCGGGTGGTCGGCGTGCTCTCGGCGAATGCCGATGCCGACGACGCGGCGGCGGCTTCGCTCCGATCGGCCAATCTGTCGCGGCTGATCGGCGACGACGTCGCGCTCGCCGCCGCGCGTGCCGTCGCCGAACAGCTGCTCGCGGATCCCCTCGCCGCCGAGGCGCTGCCCGCCGCCCTGCGGACTCGGCTGGAGCTCTCACGCATCGACCACGACTTCGCCGAGGGACGCGATCTCGATCAGGTGTTCGGAGAGCTCGATGCGATCGAGCGGCTCCTCTCGGAGAGCGACGAGATCTCGCGCGAGGCCGTGCGGACGACCAGGGTCCGACTGGCGCTCTGGGCCGGGGACTACGCGACGGTGCGGGCTTCGGACCGCGGGGAGCAGGAGCGCGGGCGGATCCTCGAGTGGGTCCGGGCACCGGCGCGTTCCGCCGTAGCGCTGGTCCGCCTCCAGGAGGGGCGGATCGGCGAGGCGATCCGGTCGGCAGATGCCGCTTACCACGTCAATCTCCTGGGTCGGGCGCCGCTCGATGACACCGCCGAGCAGCAGGGTTTCGCCTGGTTCATCGGGCACTGGGCGAAGGGTGATCTGGGCACGGCCTCCGCGGTGCTCGACGAGATCGACGGCGGGCTGCGCGACGCGGCGCCCTTCGAGCGGCTCAGCGGATTCGTCGGTCTGAGCCGCGCGCTGCTGGCGCTGAGCGAGGCGCGATGGCGGGATGCTCTGGCGCTCTCGGAACTCCTGCTGGAGGATCTCCCGCCCAGGGATCCGTCCGGGATCGCGCCCCTGCTGCACGCGATCCGCGCGCTCTCCTCCGCGGCGCTCGGGGAGCTCGAGGACGCCGTCGCCGCGCTGCAGCGGGCGCGCCGGAGCGATCGCGGGCTCTCCCGCGCGTTGGCCGGCGTGCGAAGGAGGCTGATGGTGCAGGCGCTGCAGTGGATGCGCATCGGGCAACCGGGCCAGGAGGCGCTGGCGCTGGCGCAGTGGGCGAGGGAGCGCGGCCTGGACCTGATCGAACTCCAGGCGCTCCACCTCGCCGCGGTGGAGTCGAAGAGACTCGCGGGCGCCGTACGGGCCCGGGCGCGGGAACTGGGGACGAGCGTCGACCCATCGGTCGGTGCGGTGATCCTGAGCCACGTGGAGTGGATCGCCGAGGGCGGGATCGCCACCGACGTCTCCGAACCCGAGGTACGCCTGCTGGCCGATCTCGGCATGTGGGTGCCGCTGCCCCAGACGACCGGTCTTTCCGGGCGCGAGCGCGAGGTGGCACTCCTCCCGTCGCTCGGCTATGCGAGCAAGCTCATCGCGGAGCGCCTGCACCTATCGGTGCGGACCGTGGACGCGCACCTCGCCAAGGTGTACGGCAAGCTCGAGCTCGCCGACCGTGAGGGTCTGCGGCGATGGTTCTCGGCCGAACGGTCGTTCGGCGAGGGTGGCCTCGCAGAGGACTGATCCCGCGCGGCGGTGACCCCGGTAAGAATTACCTAACTCTCCGAAACCGGCGTAACGAACCCCTCCCCTCCCCGTTCTCTGTGTGACCGGCCCGTCCGATGCGGACCAGAGCACACTGCCTGATCCGCGCGTCGGGCCAGGGCCTCGAGACCCCGGGAGTCTCGAGTACACAGGGAGGACACGATGACAGAGCAGACAAGCGGCACGACGCGGGGTTGGGCCGCCCGAACCCTCGCGATCGCGTTGACGATGCTGCTGGCCTTCTTCGGCCTCGCATCGCAGAACGCGACTGCGGCGCACGCGGCGGGCAGCGGCATCTACAATTCGAAGCTGCTGCTGAACGGCGAGACCTACGACGGCACCGCGGTGGTGAAGGAAGGCGATGTGCTGACGCTGCGCTTCCAGTACAACGCGGATGCCAGGGGGAAGACCTACACGGTCGGCTTCGGCGACAACATCACCGTCCTACCCACCTCCGTGCCGGCCGGGAACACCGCAGTGCAGTCCATCACCGCACAGGGCGGCGCCTTCTCGGTGCAGTTCAGGGACGCGGACTGGCCGGACGAGATCAACCAGGGTGTCTTCGACCTCAAGTTCTCGGTGACCCGGGCCGAGCAGGGCAGCGGCTTCGAGGAGATCGTCTGGAACATCGACGGCGAGCAGCAGCCCTCGGTCACCGTGATCGTCAAGGAGGACGGCGACGAGTTCGAGAACGTCACGGACGGACAGAAGAAGACCGGGCCCGGCAACCTCAGCGGATACGTCACCGTGACGGACGGAGTGGTCACGCTCGATCCGCGCGCCGAGCTGGTGCGCGACTACACGCTCGACTACTCGACCACCTCGGCGAAGCCGGGCCTCGCGATCAGCGATCTGCTGCCGGCCGGGATGGACTACGTGGCCGGATCCTTCGCCGCCCGGATCACCAGCTGGGACGCGGATGGCCTGAACAAGCATGTCGAGCAGATCCCCTTCTCCCCGACGCTCACGCAGACGGACGGGCGCAACGGGTTCAGCACGACCAGGGATCTCGCCGCGAACACGCAGCTGAGGATCACCTACTCGGCCAAGATTACCGATCTCGCCGCGGTCCAGGCTCAGCTGCAGGCCGCGTACGACGCGCTCGGCAGTGCGAGCGGCGCCTTCTCGATCCGCCTCACCAACACCGCTGCGTTCGGCGGCGTCGAGTCGACCTCGACCTTCGCGATCAGCGGCACCAAGGCGGGCACCTCGAACCCGGGCACCGGGGGAGAGCCGGCGGGATCTGCGGTGTTCGGCAAGTCGGGCGAGTTCGTCGATGCGGACTCCGCGAAGCGGGCGAACGTCGAGACCGACGAGACCGGCAAGCTGAAGGCTCCGCTCGACGTGCGCTACTCGCTCGACTCCGCGCTCGACAAGTTCGCGGCGAGCGGCACGCTCACGACCAATGCGGTGATCAGCGACGTCCTGCCGGCGCAGATGGTCTGGAAGAGCGGTGCCGACGGCTTCATCACGGCGACGGACAAGGCCACCGGTGCAGCGCTCCCGCTCAGCCGGGCGAGCGACTGCCCGAGCGCCGCCGATTTCGCGGCCGACGCCTACGCGAACCGCTACTGCGTCGACGGCCAGCGCCTGCTCGTCAACGTGGGTGCGAGCACGGACCGCACCGTGCGCATCTCCGCACTGGCGCAGCTGGTGACCATCGAGGGCCTGCCCCGCGGCGGCACGACCACGATCCAGGACGCGACCGCGTACCTGCTGCGCAACACCGCCGGCTTCCACTACAACGGCAAGACCTACAACGCCTACGCCGACCTCACCGTGGTCGACCTGCCCGACACCACGGGCGGCGTCAACGACTCGACCGTGTTCCAGAAGACCGGCACGACCGAGCAGCCCGTCGTCAAGCCGGGCGAGCGCGGCACCGTGATGTACGCGCTGCGGGCGAAGGCGGCCTCGGGAGCCGCGCTCGCGGATCTCACGATCGTCGATCACGTGGATCGATCGATCTTCGACCTGGGGGACGGGCTGAGCCTGGTCGACGCGACCAGCAGCTACGGATCCATCCCGCTCGCGAAGGGCGTGGACTTCAGCGTCACGCTCGAGGATCGCGGCCTGGCGTTCGCGCTGACCGATGCGGGCAAGACGAAGGTCGCCCAGGCGGGCGCCGGGGACTGGATCGTTAAGCTCACGCTGCAGACCCGCCCGCTGGCGAAGCAGGAGACCCTGGAGATCACGAACAAGGCGACCCTCTACGGCAAGGACGGCCGCCCGACGCATTGGTCGGTGGATGCGAACCGGGAGATCACCTCGTACGGTGACGAGGCCGAGGTGCGCAAGCGCCTGTTCGATCGGCTCGGCAACGGCGGAGCCGGGGAATGGGTGACGGATCTCCCGGTCGGCACCGATTCGAGCGGCAGGCTGCTGCAGGACGTGTTCGTCTATCGCGTCGAGATCATCCCGCACGGCAGCTACACCGAGGTTCCGCTCGTCGCGGTCGAGGACGTGCTCCCGGCCGGCGTCGACTTCCTCGGCTTCATCGGCGAGGACGACGCGGCTGCGAACGACCCGGGGGCGATCGCCAGCACCGCAGACGTCGATCTGCCAGCCGGCAAGTTCGTGGCCTCGTATCTGAACGGTACGATCACGATCGCGCAGCAGGACGGCACGGTCATCCCGTCGAGTGCGGCCGACACCCGCATCCCACTCTACTTCGCGGTGAAGGTCACGGACCCGAGGTCGCAGGAGAAGATCGTGAACCGGATCGGCGGATCCAGCGCGACGATCACGCCGGTGGGCCTCGGCACCACGGCCGACGGCTCGAAGCTCGCACCGAAGGGCGGGACCGTGATCGACGCCGTCGCCTACCACGGCCTGGAGCCGGGTCGGCCGTACGTCCTGCGCGGCGAACTCATGGAGAAGGTCACCGACAGCGTGACCGGCGAGGTCACGGCGAAGCCCACCGGCATCACGGCGGAGCGCGCCTTCTCGCCCGCGACCGCGGCCGGTTCCGTGGACGTCGGGTTCACCGTTCCGAAGGGCTACGCGGGCAAGACCCTGACCGTCTTCGAGTACCTCTCGGTCATCGACGGAGACGGCGGAGAGTCTGCGGTCGCCGAGCACGCCGACATCCATGCGGTCGAGCAGACCGTCTCCGTGCCGCCGGCCGTGCCGACGATCCCGGGCGAGGAGACGCCGCCGAAGAAGGCGGGCGGTCCGAAGGAGGCGGGGACTCCGAGGCAGCGCTCGGAGAGGGCAGGTCAGCCGGGGACGCCGGGC
>CAMFIY010000044.1 GCA_945952575.1 uncultured Leucobacter sp. | reverse complement strand
GATGTAGTCCCAGCGACCGGCGTTGAGGCCGGCGATGTGGTCCTTCATCGCGTAGAGGATCTCCTCCATCTCGAAGGCTGCGGGAAGCGTTTCGATCAGCACCGTGGCGCGGATCGTGCCGTGCGCGAGCCCGAGCCGCTGCTCGGTGTAGGCGAACACGTCGTCCCAGAGCTTCGCCTCCTCGCTCGACTCGAGCTTGGCGATGTAGAAGTAGGGGCCGTGGCCGTTCGCGATCAGGCGCTCGGCATTGTGGAAGACGTAGAGGCCGTAGTCCACCAGGCTTCCCGAGGCGGCGCCGGCCTGGCCGTGCGCATCGATGAAGCGGATGTGCTTCTCCACCAGGTGCCAACCGCGGGGGCGCATCACGATGGTCGGAGTGCGTTCGGCGGTGACCTCGTAGCGCTTGCCCTCGGGGCTGGTGTAGCTCAACTGCCCGCGGATCGCGTCGAAGAGCGAGAGCTGGCCGCCGATGACCCCCTGCCAGGTGGGGCTCGTCGCGTCCTCCTGATCCGCGAGCCATACCCGGGCGCCCGAGTTGAGCGCGTTGATGGTCATCTTCGGGTCCGTGGGCCCGGTGATCTCCACTCGGCGATCCTCGAGGCCGGGGCCGGGGCCGGCCACGCGCCATTCGGCGTCCTCCCTGATCGCGCGGGTGTCGTCGCGGAACTTCGGATCGCGACCGTTGCCGATCTCGTAGCGTCGGCGCTGGCGATCCGCGAGGCGGTCGTGACGAGCGCCGGCGAAGCGGTGGTGCAGTTCGGTGAGGAACTCGAGCGCGGCGGGCGTGAGGATCTCATCCGCGCGCTCGACCTGCGGGCCGAGGACCTCGATGCGAGGCCCTGCCTGGGCGGTGCTGCTCGTCGTGCGGTTCCGTTCGGCCGTTGCGGTGCTCATGATCTGTTCCTTCGTTCTCGACTTCGAGGGTTCGTCACCGGGGAGCTCTCGCCGCCGATGCAATGCAGTGCGGCGAACTCTCGTCGATGTGTTTCTATCTTCAGTGCGAGGAAACGTCGCAAAGCATGAAATCTCGAGGGAATATTCCCAGTATTTCTGTTTGTCGAAATTTTGGGCCCGTGGCACCATGGTGGAATGACACTCACAGACACCGCATCCGCCGCGGCGGGCGCTGCCGTTCGGGATTCGGATGAGGCCGACGCGCTCACGCTCGGCCGTCGCGTGCGCGAGCGCAGGACTCAGCTCGGCATGAAGCTCGAGCAGCTCGCCGAGGCGATCGATCGGGCTCCCTCCCAGGTCTCGTCGATCGAGAACGGCAAGCGGGAGCCGAGTCTGCCGGTGCTGCGCGCGCTCGCGCAGGCGCTCGACTGCAGCGTGGACGATCTGCTCTCGAGCGAGCCGCCGAGCGAACGGGCCGCGCTCGAGATCTCCGTCGAACGCGCTCAGCGCGGCACGGTGTTCCGCTCGCTCGGGATCCCGTCCATCCGGGTGTCGAAGGCCACTCCCGATGACACGCTCAAGGCGATCCTCGGTCTGCACCAGGAGGTGGAACGGCTGCATCGCGAGCGCGCGGCGACGCCGGAGGAGGCTCGGCGCACCAACACCGAGTTGCGCGCGGAGATGCGGGTGCGGGGCAACTACTTCGCCGAGCTCGAGACGGAGGCCGCCGCGCTCCTCAAGATGGTCGGCTTCGCGGGCGGGCCGGTCTCGCAGCTCACGATCGCCGGCATCGCCGAGAAGCTCGGCTTCAGTCTGCACTACGTGAACGACCTGCCGCACTCCACCCGCTCGGTGATCGATCGGCGCAACGGCCGGATCTATCTCGGCGCGCACCTGCCATCGCGCGATGCACGCGCCCCTATCCTCCGCGCCCTCGCGAGCCTGGTCTGCAAGCACGAGGAGCCGCGCAGCTACGGCGAGTTCCTGCGCCAGCGCGTCGAGGCGAACTACCTCGCCGGTGCGGTGCTGCTGCCGGAACAGGCGGCGATCGAGTACCTGCGCGAGGCCAAGAAGCAGCGGCAGATCTCCATGGAGGATCTCCGCGATGCATTCGGCGTCTCGTATGAGATGGCGGCCCACCGCTTCACCAACCTTGCGACCGAGCACCTCGATCTCGACGTGCACTTCATGAAGGTGCACGAGTCGGGCACGCTCATCAAGGCCTACGAGAACGACGGCGTCCGCTTCCCGTCGGATGCGCTCGGCAATCTCGAGGGTGCGATGGTGTGCCGCAACTGGACGGCGCGCACGGTCTTCAGCCAGCGCGATCTCTTCAACCCCTGGTACCAGTACACCGATATGGCAGGCGGCGGGACCTACTGGTGCACCTCTCGAGTGGAGAAGGCCAAGGAGGGGCAGTACTCGGTGAGCGTGGGCGTGCCCTTCGACGCGGTGAAGTGGTTCCGCGGCCGGGACACGCCGCACCGGAGTCGGTCCTTCTGCCCGGATGAGCAGTGCTGCCGCCTGGCGAGCGACGAGTTGACCCGGAAGTGGGCGGACTCGGCCTGGCCCGAGGCGGCCACGCCGACCAGCCTCCTGGCCGCACTGCCGACCGGCACGTTCCCGGGCGTCGACGCGCATGAGGTCTACGGGTTCCTGGAGACCTACGAGCGCTGGCGGGCCTGAGCCGCCGACGGCTCGATCCCGACGGGAAACCGTGCCGTCCGTGCGTCGAACGCGCGCATTCGCGAACTTATAACACCTGTTATGCGAACTGTGACTTTGCCACGCCGAATTCGGGATGCGCGAGCGTCGTCGCTGCGCTAACGTAGACCGGAAGGCGTGAGCGTTCGGGGGACGCCGGACGATCAGAGATGCCTGAGGTGAGGAGCGACGTGAACGCGGAGGAGCAGGCCCACCGACCCGGTGAGACCGAGGCTCGCGCAACCCAGCAGTTCCGAGAGGATCTCGGCGCTATGGTGCGCGCGCGCACGACCGACCTCACCATCGATGAGCAGGATGCGGTGGGGGCTCTGCCTTCAGGCGCCGCGCTCCTCGTGGTTCGTCGGGGCGCCAATCTGGGTGCGCGCTTCCTCCTCGACGAGGCATCCGCGGTCGCGGGTCGGCACCCCGAGGTGGACATCTTCCTCGACGACGTCACCGTCTCGCGCCGCCACGCGGAGTTCGTGCGCGCGGACGGTCACTTCTCGGTCAAGGACCTCGGCTCGTTGAACGGCACCTTCGTCGACGGCCACCGTATCGATGAGGACACCCTGCTCGGCGATGGCGCCGAGGTGCAGGTGGGCAAGTTCAAGTTCACCTTCTTCGCATCCCGCTTCGACCTGCCCGGTCAGAGCTGATATGTCGAACGCACAGGCCGTACGCGCGCAGAACGGCACGGGACTCCTCAGCATCGGGCAGGTGCTCGACCTCCTCCAGGGGGAGTTCGGCGACCTCAGCCCCTCGAAGCTCCGCTTCCTCGAAGAGCAGGGTCTCATCACTCCCGAGCGGACCAAATCCGGATATCGGAAGTTCTCTCAGGCGCATATCGAGCGGCTGCGGCTCATTCTCACGCTCCAGAGGGACCACTATCTTCCGCTCCGTGTGATCGCGGACGTGCTCGCCGACGTCGACCGGGGACAGGACCCGGTCATCCCCGGCGCCGCGCCGCGCAGCGCCTCCAGCATCCTCACACCGCGCCGACTGCTCGGCCGCGAAGAACTGCAGCGGTTGACCGGAGCCTCGTCCCGCTTCATCGGTGAGGCGATCGCCGCGGGCCTGCTCCCCGCGGCGGACGTGTTCCCGCACGACTGCATCGCCGAACTGAACGCGCTGATCAAGCTCGCTGAACAGGGCATCACCCCGCGGCACCTGCGCGCCATGCGCGTGGCGGCCGAGCGCGACGCCGAGCTGCTGACGCAGTCGATCGATGCCCGGGGCGGCCGGAGCGGCAGTCCGAGCGGCGCGGAAGGCGCACTGGAGCTGGCAGGACTGCTGGAGACCGTGCGCGGCGGCGTCCTTCGCCGACGCCTCAGTCGCTGACGGGCCGCACTCCGCGGCGCTGGACGATCCGCTGAATCCTCCCGCGACACGCCTAAAGTTTTAGTTGAAGGTTCGTTGCCGCAGGGTGACTGTGCCGCTAACGTTGAGTGAGTTGGAATCGCCGAGAGCAGAGAGGGCCGAGATGGAGAATTTCGTGTCGACGCAGACCGACTCCTCGCTCCTCGGAGACGGTGTGCCGGAACCGGAGCATGATGGCGGCTACAAGGGTGCCGTTGCCGCCCGCGCCGCAGGGATCAGCTATCGTCAGCTCGACTACTGGGCGCGTACCGGTCTGGTGGAGCCCACGATCCGCGGTGCGCAGGGATCCGGCTCTCAACGGCTGTACGGTTTCCGCGACATCCTCGTCCTGAAGCTCGTCAAGCGTCTCCTCGACACGGGCATCTCGCTGCAGCAGATCCGCGCCGCGGTCGCTCAGCTGCACGAGGCCGGCGTACACGATCTCGCGCAGACCACGCTCATGAGCGACGGGGCGAGCGTGTACCTCTGCACCTCGAACGACGAGGTGATCGATCTCGTGAGCCGCGGTCAGGGCGTGTTCGGCATCGCCGTCGGCAAGGTGCTCGACGAGGTCACGACCTCGCTGGTGGATATGGACGACCACCGCGCAGACGCTTCCGTCGACGGAATCGACGAGCTCGCTGCTCGACGCGGCAACCGCAAGAGCGGCTGAGCCGACTCGGACCGACGAAGAACGCCCCGGCCAGCGGCCGGGGCGTTCTTCCGTTCGCGGATCAGAACTGGTTCATCGTGTTGTCCTTGCCGCCCGCCTTGAGGGCGGCGTCGCCGGCGAAGTACTCCTTGTGGTTGTCGCCGATGTCGCTGCCCGCCATGTTCTGGTGCTTGACCGTCGCGATGCCCTCGCGGATCTCCCGGCGCTGCACGTCGCGGACGTAGGTCAGCATGCCCTCGTCGCCGAAGTAGCCCTTGGCCAGGTTGTCGGTCGACAGCGCGGCGGTGTGGTACGTCGGCAGGGTGATCAGGTGATGGAAGATGCCCGCACGAGCCGAGCCGTCGCGCTGGAACGTGCGGATCTTCTCGTCGGCGAGTCGGGCGAGCTCCGTGCCATCGTAGTCGACGCTCATCAGCTTGTCCCGGTCGTACGCCGAGACATCCGCACCCTGCTCGGCGAGCAGATCGTACGCCTGCTGGCGGAAGTTGAGGGTCCAGTTGAACGACGGGCTGTTGTTGTAGACGAGCTTCGCATTCGGGATCACTTCGCGGATGCGGTCGACCATTCCGGCGATCTGCTCCACGTGCGGCTTCTCGGTCTCGATCCAGAGCAGATCGGCGCCGTTCTGCAACGAGGTGATGCAGTCGAGGACGCAGCGATCCTCACCGGTGCCCGCGCGGAACTGGTACAGGTTGCTGGCGAGCCGCTTCGGGCGCAGCAGCTTGCCGTCGCGCTTGATGATCACGTCACCGTTGCCGAGATCCGCCTCCGAGATCTCCTCGACGTCGAGGAAGGAGTTGTACTGGTCTCCCAGATCGCCGGCGACGTGGGAGACGGCGAGCTTCTGGGTGAGCCCCGCTCCGAGCGAGTCGGTGCGGGCGACGATGACGCCGTTGTCGATGCCGAGCTCGAGGAAGGCGTAGCGCACCGCGTTCAACTTCGCGATGAAGTCCTCGTGCGGCACGGTGACCTTGCCGTCCTGGTGGCCGCACTGCTTCTCGTCCGAGACCTGGTTCTCGATCTGGATGGCGCAGGCCCCGGCCTCGATCATCTTCTTCGCGAGCAGGTAGGTGGCCTCGGGGTTGCCGAAACCGGCATCGATGTCGGCGATGATCGGAACCACGTGGGTCTCGAAGTTGTCGATCTGCGACTGGATGAACTCGACCGCGGTCTCGTCGCCGGCGAGACGGGCCTCGTCGAGCTGGCTGAAGAGGAGATCGAGCTCGCGGGCGTCGGCCTGGCGGAGGAAGGTGTAGAGCTCCTCGATGAGCGCCGGCACCGAGGTCTTCTCGTGCATCGACTGATCGGGCAGCGGGCCGAACTCCGAGCGGAGCGCGGCGACCATCCAGCCCGAGAGGTAGAGGTAGCGCTTGTTCGTGGTCTTCAGATGCTTCTTGATGGAGATCAGCTTCTGCTGGCCGATGAAGCCGTGCCACACGCCGAGCGACTGCGTGTAGACGGAGGAATCGCCGTCGTACTCGGCCATGTCGCGGCGCATGATGTCCGCGGTGTACTGAGCGATCTCGAGACCGGTCTTGAAGCGATTCTGCGCACGCATGCGGGCGACGTACTCGGGATTGATCGCATCCCAGCTGGGCCCGTTCTCCTGCTTGAGGCGCTGAGCGGTATCGATATCGTTCTGGAACTCGGTCACGATGCTTCCTTCGAGTAGTGGCGACTTCCCACGAGCGAGGTTCGCTTCGTGGACTACTTCCACTCTGAGGGGTGATCGACGCCGCGAAGGCGAGAATTCAAGATGAAGTTTTGCAGTATTTCTGCTCGCTGAAAGTAACGCCTAGGCGTCGGTGACAGCGGTGTCGCCGGAGGGATCCTCATCCAGGATCACATCGGCCTGCGGTGCGAACGCCGTGCGGGCGGCGGCCGGGGCCGAGATCTCGGCCTGCTCGAGCACCTGATCCAGCACCTGATCGAAATAGGCCGCCATCTCCTGCGCGGCCTCGCCGGGCCACATGTGCACGGGTTTCGCGGCCCCCTGCGCCTGCTGCAACGAGGTGCGTTCGGGCAGCTGCGGGTCGAGGACGAGCGGACCGAACATCTCGCGCAGCTCGCGCGTGCGGAATTGGTGCTCCATCGACTGCGGGCGCAAGCGGTTGACGAGGATCCCGAGCGGCTTGAGACGGGGGCTCACCCCGCGTCGGATCTCCTCGATCGCGCGCATGGCGCGGTCCGCGGCCGAGACGGCGAACAGCCCGGGCTCGGTCACGACGAGCACGCGATCGCTCGCCGCCCAGGCCGTGCGGGTGAGCGCATTGAGGGAGGGGGCGCAGTCGATGAGGACCAGGTCGTAGTCGGCCTCGACCGCGGCGAGTGCCTCCTCGAGCTTCCAGATCTCGCGCACCGAGGGGTGCGGGCCGTCGAAGTTGATCGCGGAGGGGCTGCCGACGAGCAGGTCGATCGTGCCGCTCTCATGATGCTGATTCCACCCGCTCGGAGCGATGGCCGAGCGGACCGTCTTCTCCTTCGGGTCCTCGAGCACATCCGAGATGTTCGCGTAGCTCTCGGGATTCACGTCCATGCCGGTCGAGACGTCGGCCTGCGGATCGAGGTCGACGACGAGGGTGCGAAGCCCCCTCGAGAAGGCCGCGGAGGCCAAGCCGAGGGTGACGGTGGTCTTGCCGACACCGCCTTTGAGAGAGCTCACGCTGAGTACATGCACTCCCAAAGTCTAGGGCAAAATGGGTGCGGGTTCACTGAGTGCGAAACGCGCCGGGCGGAGCATCGGTGACCGGTTGAGGAGGAGTCGTGGCCGTACGAGAGATCCGTCTGTTCGGGGATCCGGTGCTGCGCACCGTGTGCGACCCGGTCGAGCAGATCGACGAGGGCGTTCGTGCGCTCGTCGCTGATCTCTGCGACACCGTGGCGTTCGACGGCAGGGCAGGGCTCGCCTCGACGCAGATCGGGCACACGCTGCGCGCGTTCAGCCTGCACATCGACGGCGAGATCAGCTACGTGCTCAACCCGGAACTCGTGGAGGTCGACGGCGAGCCCTCGCTGATCGGAGAGGGGTGCCTCTCCGTCCCCGATCTCTGGTTCGACGTGCTGCGCTACCCGCGCGCGACCGTCCGCGGCATCGACCTCAGCGGTGAGGAGATCGTCATCTCAGGAGCGGGTCTGATGGCTCAGGCGCTGCAGCACGAGTGCGACCACCTCGACGGCAAGCTCTACATCAATCGGCTCGATCGCGATACGCGCGGCGAGGCGATGCGTCGGATCCGCGCCTCGGCCTGGTTCTGACGGGACGGAGTCCCATCGGCGCTACTTCTGCGTGTCGACCGTCTCGGTCTGCGGGTTGTCGCCGTAGATCTTTGCGATCTCTCCGGCGTAGTCGCGCAGGATGTTGTCGCGCTTGATGCTCATCTTCGGCGTCAGGTGGCCGCTCGCCTCGGTGAACTCGGTGGGCAGGATCACCCACTTGCGGATGGACTCGGCGCGCGAGACGTATTTGTTGCCCTCGTCGACCGCGCGCTGCACCTCGGCGATCACGGCCGGATGCGCCGCGGCCTCCTCGAGAGTCATGGTGGGGTCGAGACCCTGGTTCTTCAGCCAGACCGGGAGCATCTCTGCATCGAGCGTGATCAGCGCGGCGATGAACGGCTTCTGGTCCCCGACGACCACGATCTGGCCGATCAGCGGGAACGCGCGGATCGGGTCCTCGAGCCCGGCGGGGGCGACGTTCTTGCCGCCGGCCGTCACGAGGATCTCCTTCTTGCGCCCGGTGATGGCGAGATAGCCGTCTTCGTCGAGGGTGCCGAGGTCGCCGGTCTTGAAGAACCCGTCATCGCTGAAGGTCGCCGCCGTGGCCTCGGGATTCCGCCAGTACTCCTTGAACACGGCGATGCCCTGGACCTCGATCTCACCGTCGTCCGCGATCCGGATCCGGTGACCGGGGAGCGCCGGGCCGACCGTGCCGATCTTGAACTTGTCGGGGAGGTTGACGCTGACCGGTGCGGTCGTCTCCGTGAGACCGTACCCCTCGAGCACCTTGATTCCGAGGCTGTGGTAGAAGTGGCCGAGGTAGTGGCTGAGCGGAGCCGATCCGCTCACCGCGTACTTGACCCGGCCGCCCATCGCGTCGCGCAGGGTGGAGAACACCAGACGGTCGAACAGCTTGAACTTGAGGCCGAGCAGGAACGGCGCCTTGGTGCCGGCCATGACATGCTCGCTGTGCTTCACCGCGACCTGCGCGGCCGCGCGGAAGATCTTGCCCTTGCCCCCGGCCTCGGCCTTCTGCTCGGCGGAGTTGTAGACCTTCTCGAAGACGCGCGGCACGGCCAGCAGGAAGCTGGGCTTGAAGCTGCCGAGCGAGGGGAGGAGCTTCGTCGTGTCGGGCTGGTGGCCGACCCTGACGCCCGCGTGGACGGCGAGGACGCTGATGAAGCGTGCGTAGACGTGCGCGAGGGTGACGAAGAGCAGCGTGGAGGCCCCCGGCTCGTTCACCACCACGCCGAGCGCGGCCGATGCGTTGCGCGCGAGATCCACGAAGTTCGAGTGGGTGAGGACGACGCCCTTCGGGCGGCCCGTGGATCCCGAGGTGTAGATCAGGGTCGCGGTATCGCTGCTGTTCGCGAGTCCGCGACGGCGCTCGATCTCCTCATCGGAGATCTCCGCGCCCGCCCGGGCGAACGCGTCGAGCGCGCCCTGATCCAGGCGCCACTCCAGCTCGAGTCCGGTGAGATCGCTGCGGATCTCGGCGAGACGGCTCGCGTGGTCCTCGGACTCGGTGATGATGCCCCGAGCCCCGGAATCCTCGAGGATCCAGTGCACCTGGATCGCCGAAGAGGTCTCGTAGACCGGGACCATCACCGCACCGGCGTAGTGCAGCGCGAAATCGATGAGCGTCCACTCGAAGGACGTCTTGCACATGAATGCGATCCGGTCCCCGGGCTGCACGCCCTGGGCGGCCAGGCCCTTCGCCACCGAGACGACGAGCTCGCGGAACTCCGCCGCCGTCATGTCCTTCCAGCCGTCGCCCTGCGGCGTGGCGAAGAGCACGCGGTCGGGACTCGCTGCGACTCGCTGTTCGAGCAGGTCGGTGATGTTGTCGTCCGGTGCCGGGGGGACGATGATCGGCGTCTCGGTGAGATTCACGGCAGCTCCTTCGGTACCCGTGCCGGTTGCGTTTCGACCGCCGGCTTCGGCGCCGCGGTCACGGAATCAGCCTATTGCATGTGCCAACCATGCCCGCCCGGCACGGTGGGGTATCTACAATTCGATAGGGTGATGCAGATGAGGAGGGTGGGTCCAGCATGATGTATTGGATTCTCAAGCACCTGGTTATCGGGCCGCTGCTCAAGACCGTCTATCGCCCCTGGGTCGAAGGGGCGGAGAACCTGCCGGCCAACGGCCCGGTGATCATCGTCGGCAACCATCTCTCGGTCATCGACAGCTTCTTCATGCCGCTCATGATCGATCGTCGCGTCTCCTTTCTGGCCAAGAGCGACTACTTCACGGGCAAGGGACTGAGCGGCTGGTTCGTCAAGACGTTCATGCTCTCGATCGGTCAGATCCCGATCGACCGATCCGGCGGCAAGGCCAGCGAGGCCTCGCTCAACACCGGCCTCACCGTGCTCGATCGCGGCGACGTGCTCGCGATCTACCCGGAAGGCACGCGCAGCCCGGACGCGAGGCTGTACCGCGGACGGACCGGCGTGGCGCGGCTCGTACTCGAATCGGGTGCGCTGGTCGTGCCCGCCATCATGATCGACACCGAGAAGTGCATGCCGATCGGGGCGAAGTTCCCCCGGATCCGGCGGATCGGCACCCTGATCGGCGAGCCCATGGATTTCAGCCGTTTCGCCGGCATGTCGACGGACCGCTTCGTGCTGCGCAGCGTGACCGACGAGATCATGGTGGAGATCCAGCGGCTCAGCGGACAGGAGTACGTCGACGTCTACGCCAGCAGCGTACGCAATGCTCAGGCGGCCGCACCGGCCAGCTAGACTGGGGAGGTTGCAGCAACGGCTGCGGCGCTTCGACCCGAGCCAGAGAGCAGGCAGATCGTGAGTCAGCAGACGACGCCCGACGTTTCCGTCGATGTGTTGGGACTCGACTCCTATCGCGCGCTCGAGGCGAAGCAGCAGCCCGTCTGGCCGGATCGGGACGCAGTCGCGGCCGCCTCGGCCGATCTGGCCTCTCAGCCGCCGCTCGTGTTCGCCGGTGAGGCCGATCAGCTGCGCGAGCGGCTGGCCGCCGCCGCGCGCGGCGAGGCGTTCCTCCTACAGGGCGGCGACTGCGCGGAGACCTTCGCGGCAGCGACGGCCGACAAGATCCGCGACCGCGTGAAGACGATCCTGCAGATGGCGGTCGTGCTCACCTACGGCGCGTCGATGCCCGTGATCAAGGTCGGACGCATGGCCGGACAGTTCGCCAAGCCGCGCTCCAGCGACACCGAGACCCGCGACGGCGTGACGCTGCCCGCCTACCGCGGCGACGTGGTGAACGGCTACGACTTCACGCCCGAGTCCCGTGCGGCAGACCCTTCGCGCCTGCTGCGCGGCTACCATGTCTCCGCCTCTACGCTGAACCTGATCCGCGCATTCACGCAGGGCGGCTTCGCCGATCTGCGTCAGGTGCACGCCTGGAATCAGGGCTTCGTGTCGAACACCGCCGACCGCCGCTACGAGTCGCTCGCGGCCGAGATCGACCGCGCGCTGCGTTTCATGGAGGCGTGCGGTGTGGAGAACGCGGCGTTGACGCAGACCGAGTTCTACGTGAGCCACGAGGCGCTGCTGCTCGACTACGAGCGGCCGCTCGTGCGCATCGATTCGCGCACGGGGCAGCCCTACGGCACCTCCGGGCACATGCTCTGGATCGGTGAGCGCACCCGCGACCTCGACGGTGCGCATGTCGAGCTGCTCTCGAAGCTGCGCAACCCGATCGCGGTGAAGCTCGGGCCGACCGCGACGGCCGATGACGCGCTGCGCCTGATCGACAAGCTCGACCCCGAGCGCGAACCCGGCCGGATCACCTTCATCACCCGGATGGGCGCCGGCAAGATCCGCGACGCGCTGCCGCCGCTCCTGGCCGGCGTGCGGGATGCGGGCGCGCTGCCGCTCTGGGTCACCGATCCGATGCACGGCAACGGGATCACGACCGCGACCGGCTACAAGACGCGCCGTTTCGACGACGTGATGGACGAGGTGCTCGGCTTCTTCGAGGCGCACCGCGAGGTGGGCACGTTCCCCGGAGGCCTGCACGTCGAGCTGACCGGCGACGACGTGACGGAGTGCCTGGGCGGCTCGGAGAACATCGACGAGGCCACGCTCGCGACCCGGTACGAATCGCTCTGCGACCCGAGGCTCAACCACATGCAGTCGCTGGAGCTGGCGTTCCAGGTCGCCGAGGAGCTCAAGAAGCGGCACTGAGTCCGCAGCCGGCGGGATGCCGATCCCGGGCGTCGCGGCTCAGCCTCGAACGCTGAGCTCGTAGAGCACCTGGATCGTTGCGCCCTTGGGGAGCTTCGCACCGGCCGCGGGATCAGTGCCCGTCGCGACGGCGAGGCCCCAGGCGTCTCGGATGTTGAAGCTCGTCCAGGGATCGAATCCCATTTCCTCGAGCTTGGCCAGCGCATCCTTCAACTTCATCCCCGCCACGTCGGGGATCTTGTAGAGCTGAGGCCCGCGCGAGATATTCAGCCCGACCGCATCGCCCACGCGGGTGATCTCACCGGGCGTGATCAGGCCGATCACTTTGCCCTTGGGGATCTCATCGCTGTACGCCTTCGTGTTGCGCGAGGAGTCCACTGAGAGTCCCGCGTCGGCGAGGATCGCGGTCGCCTCATCGACCGACTTGCCGGAGACGTCCGGCAGCAGGCCCGCCGAGACGATGAGATCGATCGTGCCCTGCTCGGGATAGGTCTTGCCGAGTCGCTTGCCGCTCGCGCCCAGTGCGAGGATCACCGTGCCGGCGGGCGCCTCGTCGCTGAAACGCTCCTCGGTCACCTTGCCGAAGACGAAGCGCGCCTCCGCGATCGCGGCCTTGGCCTCCTCGAGCCGTTTCCCGTTGATCGTCGGGACGCGGAGTCGCTGCGGCCCGGTCGAGATGCAGAGCTTCACCTTGCTCTCGCGATCCACGTGGGAGCCGGCCTCGGGGGAGGTGCTCGCCACCATCCCCTTCTCGACCTCGAGGCTGTTGCATTCCGCCTGCTTCACGATCAGTGTGCGCTCCTGCAGCGCGGCGGTTGCGACGTCGGGCTCCTGTCCGACCACGTTCGGGATGGTGACGAGCGATCCGGGTCCCTGGCCCCACCACCAGCCCGCGCCGCCCGCGAGCGCGACGACGAGGGTGAGCAGCGCTGCGATCCAGCG
>CAMFIY010000043.1 GCA_945952575.1 uncultured Leucobacter sp. | reverse complement strand
CCATGAATCTCCGCGATTCCCTGGAATCGGAGCCAACAAAGTAATCCTCACCGTAATCATGGATACGCTGAGAAGAATCCACAGATTCCGCAATCCAACCAGGCAACATCTACTTTTTCCTGACGTAACCGCTTATGAACCCACCGCCGATGCGGCCGGCACGGGCTCTTTGTTGCGTCTTTGTCTTTAACCCCAGCCTGGCCAAGTACTCTGCTCGATACTGTGCAATAGTGCGAATTCCTTGAGCCTTCCAATACTTTGCAGCTATTGAATTCCCTCTATTTTGGAGCGATTTTCCCTCAGCAATTGACTTGTTTATCAATTTTTGCTCAGCGACACGTCGAAACTGCCGCTCGTCTCCACAAGTAATTGAGAACCTATCAACGCGCAGAATTGCCTTGTTCCTAAATCGGCCTCTCTTGTGTGCACCAAGACGAGTCGAAATATTCCCTGCCATACCCACATAAATAGATCCATCTGCGAAGTTGAGGATATAGACACCGCTGTTTGACGCACTATTGGCAATTGCCTGGGCTGAGCAGGGCCTCATCCCGTCGAGGTCGTAGCTGTTAATCGGATCCTGAGGATAAGTGTACCCAGTTGTGTTCGCGCCCGGGATCGGATCGACAGCCGTGAAGAGGCCCGTGGTTGCGTTGTAGAGACGGACGCCCATGAGCATCATGCCGGTGGCTTCCTCGGTTGCGCGCTCCTTACCACCGACCCAGCCGTACGAGACCCCACCCGTGTCCGGCGCCGCGGTCCCGGCGAGCGGGCGGCCGTACTCGTCGTAATCCGAGTAGCCGCCGATCTTGACAATACCGGTGCCGTCGATCGTGACCGGCAGCGCAACGTCACCGTGCAGATCCGCAAGCTCCACGCTCGTGGTCGTCGCAGTTCCGTCATTGACAACGGTCACTCCGAGATCGCCGCCAAGGCTCGACCCATACCAGCTGGTCTCGACAGGCCCAGCGCCGACCTTCTTGGTCACCCAACCTGGGTTGTCCAACGGATCGGTGTAGTGGCGAGTCACCGTCGTGGTGGTGCTCGCCGCGACTGTGGTGGCTGTGCTGCGCCGCTGCACCGGGTCCAGTCCGAAGGTGGTCGTGACGCCGTCCTGGGTGAGGCTGCGGACGAGATCGTTCTGGTAGTAGCCGATCTGCAGGTTTCCCGCCGCATCACCCTTCGGCGTATCGACGGTCGGGATCGTGAGCTGGCGGCCGAGCTTGTCGTACTGGTACGTGCCGGTGCTGTTCGCACCATTCTGCACTCGGTCCGCGCCATCATACGTCCACGCGTCGGTGAAGCCACCACTGGTCGTGCAATCACCGGAGGTGCCGGAGGTTGCGGTGGCACGGCTCAGGCGGTTGCCGCGCTCGTCGAAGGTGTAGCTGCGCGTCACGCACGGCGTGATCGTCTCCCCCGCCTCAAGCGTGTCACCGGGCTCGAGAAGCTCCCCGCCGAGTGACGCGGTGCGATCCTCGACATTCACGAGCCGACCCGCGCGGTCGTACCCGTAGGCGCGGTTGTACTCCGAGGTCGCACCGGGAGCCTGACCGGCGGTCGGGGTCGACTCGAACGCGACCCGCCCCTGAATGTCCGATTGCTGCGACCACGCGACAAGCGGCACCTTCTCACCGTCGATGTCCGTCCCGGAATAGGCCAAAGCTGTCGGAAGGCCTGTGACGGAGTAGGTACTCTCCTGGGTGATGCCGCCCGGCATGGTTTGCTTCGTGAGGTTCCCGCTGGCGTCGTAGGCCGCCGTGAAGGCGCCGACACCGTTGATCGTCATCCCGGTGGTGATGCCGCGGTGTTCCTCGTTCCCTGCCGCGTCGGTGCCGTCATAGCTGTAGGTGACGGTCCGCTTCGGGTCGACAACGGTTGCGAGGCGCCCCGCACTGTCGTACGTGCTGGTCGTGACGGCGCTGTCCGCGTCTGTGTAGGTGAGGGTGCGACCCCAGAGGTCGTTGGTGTTCGAGACCCGTCCGGTCTCGGCACCGAAGCCGTCCTTCGTGATCGAAGCGAGAGGCAGCGCGGTGGCGGTGTCGTAGATGGTCTCGCTGCGCTCGACCGCAGTCGTCCCGCTCAACCCGGTCACAGCGATCTCGCTCGCATGCTCTCGCCCGTCGGCCAGGTACTCCGTCGTGGACGTCCGAGTGACCCCGTTGAGGGTTTCGGTGCTGGTCGTGGGGAGCAGCAGCATCGAATACCCGGTCGCCTTCGACACGGGCTTTGTCGCCGTGGCCTCCCCGGTGCGGGTCACGCAGGGCAAACCCGCCCACTCCGGCTTGCTGCCACAGCCGGTCTCCGGGTTCGATCCTGCGGTGTAGAAGAAGGAGAGTTCCGTGTTCGCGTCGGCGCCGTTCGATCCCGGGCCGCGGGACTCGACCGCCCGCCCGAGGTCGTCATAGAGGGACTTGGAGATGAGGTCGGTGGCTCCGACACCCATCTCCTGAGTGGAGACGGTTGCCGCGCCGAGAATCCAACCCGATGTCGCGCTCGTGCTGGTAGCGCTGTCGATCGGGTCGTATCCGGTGCGGCTCTCGTCGATGACGGTCTCACCGGTCGCGACCGCGACCTCAGGATCCCAACTCCCGGAATCGAAGGCGGCCCGGGAATCGACGACTGTGCAAAATGAAGTTTGCGCGAAACTGCAAAAACCCTAGAGAATCAACGGCCACTCGTTGAAGCTTGTATACAAATTGCGCACATCCTCAGCCCTGCCGATCCGAGATCCGCTCCGCACGCGGCGACGGCACGAGCGGCGCCGCAATCGCCGGGGCCACCGCGACGAGGGCGAATGCGATGGGCGTGCCGAAGAGCCCGATCAGTGCTCCGACGACCGGGCCCACGGCGGCAGCGGCGAGGAACTGGCCGGTGTTCTGCACGCCGAGCGCGCGACCCGCCCACTGCGGGCCGGCGATCTCGGCCACGGCGGTGAAGGCGAGCCCGTTGTCGGCCACGCTGATGCAGCTCGCGACCACATAGGCGACGGCGGCGGCCGCCGACCATTCCGCCCAGCCGCACCCTGCCGCGGCAAGCATGGCCGCGGCCGCCGCAACGGCCACCCAGCGGAGCGGCCGCAGGCGGGAACCGAGCCGATCGCTCCAGACCCCGATGACGATCCTGCCTGCGGCGCCGAGGAACTGCGCGACGGCGACGAGGACTCCGGCGGCGAGCGCGCTCCAGCCGAAGCCGAGCGTGAACCAGACCAGGCCGAAGGTCGAAAGCGCGAACTGCGGCACCACGAGCAGGACGGAGACCGCGTGGATCCGGGCAAGAGTGGTGGATCCGCGATAGGGGTTGCCGGCGCGAGGGGCGGCGCTCCCCGCGCGCGGGACGGCGACCGAGTCGACCACGACGGCAGCGCTGCCGGCGAGCCCGATGACCAGGAGCACGGCGCCGAACGCGATGGCGCCCGCGATCCCGAATCGGTCGGCGAGGGGCGGGACGGCGAGCGCGGCGATCGCCATGCCGATCGGCTGGCAGGTCTGCCGGATGCCCATGGCCAGACCGCGGCGATGCGCGGGGAACCACCCGGCGATGAGCCGACCGCTGGTGTTGTTGATGCAGGCGGTCATCGCGCCGCTCACGACGAAGGCGAGGCTCAGCCACAGCACGTCGTGCGCGAGCGTGGACGCGGCGACGGCGACGACGCTGAGGCTCAGACCGACCAGCAGCACGCGGCGCTCGCCCAGCCGGTCCGCGACCGCGCCCCAGGCGAACAGCGCCAGCACCAGGCCGAGGTTCGGCGCTCCGGCGATGAGACCGGCGCTCGCCAGGCTCATGTCCTCCTGGTCGTGGAAGTACGGGATGAGGAACGCCGGCGTGGCCACGACGACGGTCGTCGCTGCCTGACCGAACACCATCACGGCGAGCATGAGCCACGGGCGCGGCCGCAGGGTGGGGGTCATCCGCTCCGCCTCACGAGCACGAGATCATGCGGCACACGCCTCGCGCACCAGCGCGTAGAGCTGCTCGGTGCCGTCCAGCGCACCGGCGGAGCGCGCGAACCGAGCCATCTCGGCGAGACGGGCGTCGTCGTTCAGCAGCGGGATCAGGGTCTCGCGCACCCACACCGGAGTCAGCTCCTCATCCTTCACCAGCAGCGCTCCCCCCGATGCGACGACGCCTGCGGCGTTCAACCGCTGCTCGCCGTTGCCGGAGGCGTAGGGCACGAAGACGGCCGGGATCCCGAGCCCGGCGAGTTCGCTGACGGTCGCGGATCCGGCCCGCGAGACCGCGAGGTCGCACGCGGTGAGCGCGAGATCCATGCGATCGCAGTACGGAAGCACGGTGTACCCGTCGACACCGGGATCCTCGAGTTCGGTGAGTCCGCCCCAGATGTGCAGCACCTGTGCGCCGGCGGCGACGATCTCACGAGCGGATCCGCTGATGCCTCGGTTCAGCGCACGGGCGCCGAGCGAACCGCCCGTCACCAGCAGCGTGCGGCGATCCGGGTCGAGGCCGAAGTGCTGCCGGGCCGCGGCGCGCGCGGCGGCATCCCCGATCGCCTCGCCCAGACCGGCGATCTCCGCTCGCAGCGGCATTCCGGTGACCCGAGCCGAGCCGGAGCTGCTGCGGATCGGCGTCCCGGCGAACGTCGCCGCCACGTACGGGGTGTGCCGCGCCCCCTGCCGGTTGGCGAGCCCGGGCCGCGCATTCGCCTCGTGGATGACGTAGGGCACCCGCTCGAGCCGCGCCGCGCGATAGGCGGGAGCCGAGGCGTAGCCGCCGAACCCCACGACCACGTCGATCTCGCGGGATCGGATCAGCTCCCGCACCTCGGCCACCGCACGGCGGTAGCGGGCCGGGAACGTCAGCGCGTAGCGGCTCGGGCGTCGCGGGAAGGGCAGACGCTCGATGGTCTGCAGCTCGTAGCCGCGTTCGGGGACGAGCCGGGCCTCGAGGCCCTCCCGCGTGCCGAGCACGACGAGCTCCGCGTCGGCTTCCACGGCACGGATGTGGTCCGCGAGTGCGAGCAGCGGATTGACGTGCCCGGCGGTGCCGCCGCCGGCCAGGAGATACGCGGTCATCGGATCCTTCCTCGGGGCGTCTCGCCCGTTTCGCCGTCGATCAGTCCGGCGGCCTGCTCGGCCTGATACGCCGCCCCGTCCCGAGCGATCGCGATCACCACTCCCATGCCGAGCAGACAGGCGATGAGCGCGGTGCCGCCGGAGCTGATCAGCGGCAGCGGCACGCCGAGCACGGGGAAGATCTTCAGGACCACCCCGATGTTGACGAAGGCCTGGCCGATGATCCACACCATGATGCCGCCGATCACCGCGCGCCCGAAACGATCCCGGGCTCGCGAAATGGCGCGCATCATCACGATCGCGAGTGCGACGAAGAGCAGGATCACCAGCAGCGCGCCCACCAGCCCGAGCTCCTCGCCGATGATGGCGAAGATGTAGTCGTTGTCCGCCGCCGGCAACCAGGACCACTTCGCCTTCGAACCGCCGAGCCCGACGCCGAAGAGGCCGCCGCCCGCGAGCGCCCAGAGCCCGTGCAGGGGCTGCCAGTCGAGCCCGCTGTAGTCGTCGCCGGCTGAGAGGATGCGCGCGAGACGGTTCTCGCGCGTGAGCACCGACACCGCGACGAGCGCACCGGCGCCGCCCATCACAATGCCGAGCGACTTCCAGCTGACCCCGCCGAAATACATGGCCCCGATCACCGTGACGCCCATGATCATCGTCGTGCCGAGGTCCTTCCCGAGCAGCACGAGACCGAGAGCGAGAATGGCGCCGGGGAAGATCACCGGGATCAGTTCATGCCGCTTCTGGTGCAGCAGCGGTTCCTTCTTGAACAGCACGGCGCCGATCCACACGATCAGTGCCAGCTTGAGCAGTTCCGAGGGCTGGCCGGTGAACCCGCCGACACGGATCCAGTTCCGGTTGCCGAAGACGCCGTAGCCGATCGGGCTGAACACGAGCAGCTGCAGGCCGAGACCGAGCGCGAAGAGCCACCAGGCCCAACGTTTCAGGAACCGGATCGGGATCGCCGCCACCACGAACATGAGCGGCACGCCGATCAGTGCGTAGCCCGCCTGACGCCAGAAACCGCCGAAGAACCCCTGATCGGCCAGATACGAGGTGATCGACGACGACGAGAGGACCATGATGAGTCCGATGCCGACCAGCAGCAGCGTGAGCGCGTAGAGCGCCGCGACGGTGAGGTCGGCGCTGACTCTGAGGTCGCCGCCGAGACGGATCCGGGAGAAGCCGCTCGCGCGACTGTCCTCAGTCGTGCCCATCGGCACCGCCACGCTCATCAGCCCCGAGTCTCCGCACGGCGTCCTGGAATCTGGAGCCGCGATCCGCGTAGTCGGTGAACTGGTCCATGGAGGCCGCCGCCGGCGCGAGCAGCACGGTATCCCCCGGGCTCGCGAGCTCCGCGGCCGCCGCGACCGCGAGATCCATCGTCTCGCCGGGCTGCACCGGATCGATCTCGATGCGCGGCACCCCCGGTGCGTGGCGTTCCAGGGCGGCGAGCACGCCGCTGCGATCCGCGCCGATCACGACCACGCCGCTGAGCCGCCCGACATGCCGTTCGACGAGCTCGCTCACGTCGGTGCCCTTGAGCAGGCCGCCCACGATCCAGACGACCCGTTCGAACGCGCGCAGGGCGCCGTCGGCCGCGTGCGCGTTCGTCGCCTTCGAATCGTCGACCCACTCCACTCCGGGGGCGCCTGCCGATCGTCCGAGCCGCTGCACGCGATGATCACCGAGATGGAAGCTCAGGACGGCCTCCGCCACCTCGCCCGGCTCGACACCGCGGGAGCGGGCGAGGGCCGCCGCCGCCAGGATGTTCTGCACGAGATGGGGCGCCGTCAGGCCGCGGTCCGCGAGCTCGTCGAGCGTGACCAGCTCGAACGCCGAGGCGTGCCGCTCGGCGTGGAATCCACGATCGATCAGGATCCCGTCCACGACGCCGAACCCGCTGGGCGGGGGGCTGTCCAGCCCGAAGCTGATCGCGCGTGCGCCTTCGACGACATCCGCCTCCTCGACCATGCGCTCGGTCGCGGGATCCGCTCGGTTGTAGACGCAGGCGACCTGCGTGTGCGCGTAGACCTTCGCCTTGGCCGCCGCGTAGGCCTCGGGCGAGCCGTGCCAGTCGAGATGATCGTCGGCCAGGTTCAGCACGACGCTGGCATAGGGAGAGATCTCTCCCAGTCGGTGCAGCTGGAAGCTGGAGAGCTCGACCACCAGCGCGTCATAGCCCTGAGGATCGCGCAGCGCGTCGAGGATCGGCACCCCGATGTTGCCGACCGGCGCCGCGCGGAGGCCGCCGGCGAGCAGCATGTGCGCGGTCAGCTGCGAGGTGGTCGTCTTGCCATTGGTCCCGGTCACGCAGATCCAGTCCGCGATCCGATCGGTCTTGTCGCGCAGCCGCCAGCCGAGCTCGATGTCGCCCCAGACCGCGACGCCGCGGTCCTCGGCCCAGACGGTCAGCGGGTGGTCCGGCCGGTAGCCGGGCGAGACGACGACGAGCTCGGGGTCGAACGCCACGAGGTCGGCGAGCTGATCCGCATCGCTCGCGAGGCAGGCGCGCTCCGATCCGATCACGTCCAGCAGCCGTTCCCGATCCGGATCGGGCGCGCCGTAGAGCACGCGCACTCGAGCGCCCAGCTCCACCAGCGTGTCCGCGACCGAGAAACCCGTGACGCCGAGCCCGAGCACCGCGACCCGCAGCCCGGACCAATCGTGGCGCCAGCTCGACAGCGCCGATACCCGCGTGCGCGAAGCCTCGATCTCGGGATCCGTCACTGCTGGGTCACCCACTCCGCGTAGAAGGCCCCGACGCCCGCCATGACGAACACGCCAGCGATGATCCAGAACCGCACGACGACCGTCGTCTCGGCCCAGCCCTTGAGCTCGAAGTGGTGATGGATCGGGCTCATCAGGAAGATCCGCTTGCCCCGTGTGACCTTGAAGTAGGCGCGCTGCAGGATGACCGAGCCGACCTCGAGGATGAAGAGCCCGCCGATCAGGATGAGCAGCAGCTCGGTGCGGCTCAGGATCGCAAAGGCGGCGATCGCGCCGCCGAGGCCGAAGGACCCGGTGTCGCCCATGTAGATGTGCGCCGGGTTCGTGTTCCACCAGAGGAAGCCGACCAGGCCGCCGACGAAGGCGGCGGCGACGACGGCGAGGTCCATCGGATCCCGCACCAGATAGCACCCCGCCTCGTGCGCGCCCGCGATGCAGCGCTGAGAGGCCTGCCAGAAGCCGATGATGAGGTACGAGCTGAAGACGAGGATCGATGCGCCGCCCGCGAGGCCGTCGAGGCCGTCGGTGAGGTTCACGCCGTTGGTCGCGGAGGTCACGATGGCGGTGATCCAGAGCAGGAACAGACCCGTGCCGATGATCGCTCCGAGGCTCAGCAGATCGGCCGAGGTGTCCCGGAAGATCGAGATCGCGCCGGATGCGGGGGTGAGTCCGGCGTCGTTCGGGAACTGCAGCGCGAGCAGTCCGAAGGCGACCGAGACGAGGATGGTGCCGACGATCTTGGACCAGCCGCCCAGGCCGAGCGACTGCTCCTTGCGGGTCTTGAGGAAGTCGTCGATGAATCCGATGGCGCCGCACCCGATGGCGAGCAGCAGCACGAGCATGGCCGACACCGAGGGCGTCTCGCCCATCACGAGCTTCGCGAGGAAGTAGGCGATGACCGTGCCGGAGAGGAAGATCAGCCCGCCCATCGTGGGCGTACCGCGCTTGGCGTAGTGCGACTCGGGCCCGTCCTCGCGGATGAACTGCCCCCAGCGGAGCCTGCGGAAGCCGCGGATGAAGAGCGGGGTGAGCAGCAGCGTGTAGAGCATCGAGAACGCCCCGGCGAGCAGCAGTGCGATCATGCGTAGGCCTCCCCCAGGCGGTCCCCGAGCGCTTGCAGCCCGGCGGCGTTGGACGACTTCACCAGCACGGTGTCACCCGGGCGGAGGGTCTCGAGCAGGTACGCGAACGCGGAGTCCTGATCGGAGAAGAAGACGCTTTCACCATCCCATGATCCTTCGTTGATCGCGCTGATGTGCAGACGGCGCGCCGCATCGCCGACGACCACGAGCTCGGAGATGCCGAGCCGGACCGCCTGGAGGCCGATCCGATCGTGCTCGTCCCCCGAGAACTCGCCGAGCTCGCTCATCGCGCCGAGCACGGCGACCGTCCGCGCCTCCGGGCGGCCGATCAGGGCGAGCGTCTTGAGCGCCGCGCTCATCGAGTCCGGGCTCGCGTTGTAGGCGTCGTTGACGATCGTGATGCCGTCGCGGCCGCCGAGGACCTGCATCCGGCCGGGCGCGGCGAGCTCGGCGGACTCGAGCGACTCGACGACGCCCGCGAGCGGCAGCCCGAGCGCCAGCCCGATCGCCGCCGCGGCCAGCGCGTTCGCGACGTGGTGCTCACCGAGCACACGGAAGCGCACCGGCAGCGATTCGCCCGCGGCGTGCAAGACGAAGGCGGTGCCGCCGGCCGAGGCCTCGACGGCGTCGGCGCGCACATCGGCCTCGGGATGCTGCCCGAACCAGATCACCCGTGCCCGGGTCATCCCGGCCATCTGCGCGACCCGCGGGTCGTCACGGTTCAGCACCGCGATCGCCGTCTCCGGCAGATCCCGCACCATCTCGCTCTTCGTCCGGAACGTCGTCTCGATGCCGCCGAACTCCCCCGCATGGGCCAGGCCGACGGAGAGCACCACGCCGATGTCCGGCGGAGCCATTGCGGTGAGCCGGGCGATCTCGCCCTCCGCGCTCGCGCCCATCTCGGCGACGAGCGTCTCCGTGTCGGCTCGCACGCGCAGCATGGTGAGCGGGCCGCCGACCTCGTTGTTGAAGGACTTCTCGCTCGCGACGGTGCGGCCGAGCCGCTCGGCCATCGCGGCGACGAGGTTCTTCGTGGTGGTCTTCCCGTTCGACCCGGTGATGCCGACGATCCTGAGCCGTCCGCCCGCGTGCGCGCGGCGGATCGACTCGGTCGCCAGGGCGCCGAGCGCCTCCGTGGCATCGGCGACCACGATCTGCGCGATCCGGTCGTCCGTCTCCCGCTCGACGATCAGCAGAGCCGCTCCCCGCTCGATCGCCTGCGGCACGTACAGGTGCCCGTCGGTCTCCTCTCCGCGGCGGGCGAAGAAGACCTGTCCGGGCCGGATCTCCCGGGAGTCCGTCTGGGAGTCGCCGTCGACGACGGTCTCGGCGGTCGATCCGTCGCGGCCGGGTATCACGCGACCTCCGGTCGCTGCGGCGATCTCCGCCAGGGTGAGTGCGATCACAGCAGTCCTGCCTCGCGCAGTGCCGCGCGTACTTCGTCTCGCGCCGAGTACGGGAGGTGCTGCCCGGCGACTTCCTGATAGTCCTCGTGCCCGGGACCGGCATACAGGATAACGTCCTCCGGTCGGGCCAGCGAAACCGCGAGCCGCACAGCCTCGCGCGGGTCCGCGCATTCGATGATCTCCGCATGCTTCGCGGTCTCGGCGCCGGCGATCAGCTGAGCGCGGATGGCGGCAGGATCCTCGGTCCGGGGATGGTAGTCGCAGACGATCAGGATGTCGCTGCCGGCCGCCGCGATCCGACCCATCTCCTCGCGCTTGCTCGTGTCGCGGTCGCCGTCGGCGCCGAAGAGGAAGATCACGCGGCCCGGAGCGACCTCGTCGAGCGCGTCGAGCATGGCCTGGAACGCACCCGGCGTGTGCCCGTAGTCGACGTAGAAGCGGGGGCCCGCCGACGAAGGGTTGATCGCCTCGAGCCGGCCCGGGATGTAGACGGGGATCCGCCCGCGATCGAGACCCGCATCGACCTGTTCGATGGGGATCCCGGCCTCGTGCAGCATGATGAGCGCGAGCGCGGCGTTCTCTGCCATGAAGCGCCCGAAGACGGGGACGCGGCCGCGGAAATGGGCTCCGGAGGGCCCCTGCAGCACGAAGCTCACCCCGTCGAGATCCTGCCGCGTGATCGCGAGATGCCAGTCGGCGTCCGCACCGTACTCGGTGGCGAGCGTGGTGACCGGGATCCGCGACTCGCGCGCGATCCGGGCACCGTGTGGCGAGTCGACGACCACGACGCCGCGAGAGGCGTGCTCGGGCGCGAAGAGCGCCAGCTTGGCCTGGAAGTAGCTCTCCATGTCGCCGAAGTCGTCGAGGTGGTCCTGCGAGAAGTTGTTGAACGCCACGACGTCGAAGTGCACGCCGTCGATCCGGTGTCGGGCGACCGCGTGCGCGGAGACCTCGAGGGAGATCGCATCGGCCCGATCCTCGACCATCCGCGCGAGCAGTGCGTGCAGCTCGGGCGCTTCGGGGCTGGTGAGACCGCTCGTCATGACGGTGTCGCCGACCCGGCGCTCGGCCGTCGAGCTCAGCGCGGCGGTGAAGCCCGCGGCCTTCAGCAGCTCGGCGAGCAGGTAGATGACGCTCGTCTTGCCGTTCGTGCCGGTCACGCCGAACACCTTGGCGGCGAGGGTCTCGGATCCGGTGCCGTAGATCTCGGCCGAGATCGGACCGAGGATCTCCCTCGGATCGCGATCCGCCACCAGCACCGGGATCCCGAGACCCGCGACGGCGATCAGCTCGGCGCCGACGGCGTCGCTCAGCACGGCGACCGCACCGCGATCGGCGGCCTGGCGAGCGAACTCCGCACCGTGCCGGCTCGCTCCGGGCAGCGCGGCGTAGAGATCGCCCGGCCGCACATCCCGGGAGTCGAGGGTGACGCCGGTGACGGCGAGGCCGTCGATGCCCGGCCGCCCCGCATCGTCCTGGGCCGAGACGCTGAGCCCGAACCGCTCGACGAGGCCCCGCAGGCCCGTCTTCGAGGGGTTCAGCGGGCGGATGGTCGAGTCGCCTTCTGTCCTGCTCACCGTACGATCCTAACGAGGTCTCAATCGCCCGTCGGCAGCTTGGTGTACTTGCCGGTCGAGGGCGGGATGTGGAAGGTGCGGATCGTCGCCTCCGCCGAGTCGTGGAAGGCGCGCATCGCGGCGATGCCGCCGTCGCCGGCCGCGGGGAAGGCGATCGATGCGGCGATCACATAGCGCGGCTTGTCGGCCGGGAAGATGCCGACGAAGCTGTGCACGAAGTCGGCGCGATAGCCGCCGCGGCCGTCCGCCTGCTGCGCGGTGCCCGTCTTGCCCGCGATCCGGTAGCCCGGGATCGAGATGTAGGGGGCGATCCAGCCCTGCTTCACGACGTTCTCGAGCACATCCATCATCGTCGACGCGGTGCCCTTCTTCACCACTCGCTTGGACGTGCCGTGATCCGGCCTCGTCACCTTGCCGTTCACGTCCGTGCACTTCGCGACGATGCTCGGCGGCACCCGGACGCCGCCGTTGGCGAGGGTCTGATAGACGCCCGCGGTCTGCACGATCGTGTCGGAGAGCCCCTGGCCGAACATCGTGGTGTAGCTGGTCTGCCGATCCCAGTCCTTGACCGGGTAGAGCGTCCCCGAGTCCTCGACCGGCATGCCCGCGCGAGTGGACTCCCCGATGCCGAATGCGCGCAGGTAGTCGTAGCGGGTCTGCGGAGAGAGCCGGGATCCGAGCATCGAGATGCCGACGTTCGACGAGTGCACCATGATCCCGGTGAGCGTCCAGGGCATCGTCGGGTGGTAGAAGGAGTCGCTGAACTCGACGTTCGGCTCGGGCTTCCACGCGTAGCTGACCCTCGCCGAGCTCGTGGGAGAGGCCTTGCCCTGATCGATCAGGGCTGAGGCGGTGATGGTCTTGAAGGTCGAGCCCGGTTCGTACGGCGAGACGAAGCTGCGGGCCTCCCGCTTGGTCGGATCGCCGCTGTTGATGTCGCCGGGATCCACCGAGCCGTCCTCGGCCACCGCGACGAGCTCGCCGGTCTTCGCGTCCATGATCGTGAGATAGCCGTACTCGGCCTTGACCGCTTTGACCTGCGTGTTGATGATCTGCTGCGCCTGCCACTGCAGGTCCCGGTCGATGGTCAGCTCGACGGTGCCCCCGTTCTCGACCTTCTGCGTGACGACCATGCTCCCCGGCAGCGCCACACCGTCGGCGCCCCGCTCGTAGCTCTCGACGCCGTCGACCCCGGTCAGGCACTGGTCCTGCGAGAGCTCGACCCCCGCGAGCGGCTTCGCGTCGGCGCCCGAGAACCCGACGATGTTGCCCGCGACGGCGCCGTTCGGGTAGCTGCGCTCATGATTGCTCTCGAAGGTGAGCCACGGGACACCGAGCGCCTTGAGCTTGTTCAGGG